>JANPDQ010000325.1:0-17426 GCA_031431575.1 Polaromonas sp. | reverse complement strand
AAGCCTTCACGGCCTGCCGTAGTTTCAGCCAATGGCCACCCCGCCAGGAGTTCAACGCCACCGCCGCCTTACCCTCGGGACTTTTTGGCCCTGTGGATTGTTGCCATGGTTTCCACTTCCTGATAGCTTCGCTCTGCCGTTTGCGCCGCTCTGGTGTCCAGCCATTCGCCTGCTTGTCCGCGGTTCGCCTCCAATAGTTTGTTTTGCTCGGGTTCAGATTTTCCCGCGTGCGTGCGCGGCTGCGCGTATTACTCCGGCGTCACCGTCGCGGTTCGCAGGGCAGATGCGCTACACCGGGCCACGGGGTGAAGCCGCCTGACCTGATGAGTGGATTCCCTTGGTGGCTGCACCTTTTGATACCAGAAACGGATTTGGGCTGGATCGATGTTGCTTCCCTGGCGGCAAGTGGTGCGTATCTGATTTATGCGGGCAACACACTCTAGAAGCTACAGGCATAAAAAAGCCCGCACGGGGCGGGCTCAAAGTTAGCTGGCGGCTTCGATTACGGTGGAGTCGGCGCAGCGGGCTGCGCAGCGGCCAGGGTGGCGTTCAATGTATTGAGCTTAGTCAACCAGTCCTGCTGGGCGGCGTCCAGCTGCACTTTGCTTGCCGCCAGCGCGCCCATAAGATTTTGGGCAATCTCTAGCAAAGCGCTGGTGGGCATGACCAGTTCACAGGCAAGCCGCCGTTGTTCGGGCGCGCCCGGGATGGTTGGGTCACGCTGCGCCATGCTGTGCAAGATTAGGCGGCTGTTCGGGAAGCCCACCATCAGCTGGGTCAGACCCTCAACGTAAAAAGTGGGGTAGTCCAGCTTGGGCAGGATTTGTAAGGCGACGGGCGGCGCACTGGCTGGCGCGCTTGGTGGCTGTGCGTTCATAGTGCAATGCTTTTGTTATTGGAAAGCGGAATATCGACGAAAAACGATTTTTGAGCCGTCTGCCCGAGTGGAATGTTCAGGTAGGGGATTTCCGCCAGCTGCAGCGGTGGCTGGGCTGGCAGATAAACCACACCGCTCGATGATGTGGCGGGGCGGTAAAAATCAACGTGGGGCGCCTCTTCTTCGAAGGTGGGGACTTCCCTGGTTTTTGCATTCGGCACAAAGGTTTCATGCAGCATGGTGACGAATGAAACAAAGCGCACCTGCATGCCAGTGTCGAAGGTTTTGGCCAGTTCCACCAACGTACTGAGCGTATAGCGCCCATAGCTGGGGTCTTCCAGTCGTGAAACTGCAGCCTGAGTAGTGTGCAGCCGCTTGGCGAGGTCGTTTTGTGTCCAGCCGCGTTGCATACGGATCGCTCTGATCTGATGCGCAAGGCCGGTTACGACCTCGGCTTCCAAGTAGGCATGCCTGGCCGATGGCCTAGCTTTCATCCGGAGGAAAGTTTTCTCCATCGATCTGAAGAGGAGCTGTCGTTGCACTGCCGTTCTCGATTTGCTTTGCCCTGAAATGTGCCGACTTGAAGGCATCGGGCGGAGTGTAGACACTCCCTTTGTGGCTGGCAATGAGGACGATGGTAAAGCAGCTACTGTTCTTTCGAAAATAGCCGAGCGCTCGCGTGGCTCGTTTGTCGGCCTTGTAGCGGATTTCATAGAGCGGGTTTTCATTTTTCAGTTTTTTGGCATAGGGTTCGTGCCACTGGTCAATGGTGGACACGGCCAGATGGACAACCTGACGACTAAATGCTTCCCGTGCGTAGTCTGAATAGCGGTTGATGCTGTCTTGTACATCTGTTCGGTCTGAGGGGGAAACAAAGGTTTCAAAGCGCCATAGTAGCATATCAATTTTGTAATATCACGGGCTAAATCTGATGACCACTAAGCGTCGTGGCTACTATTTACGAATTTCGCCTTTTGGTTTTGTGTGCTGGTCAGCACGCCGTTTTCAAGATAAAGGTAGCCGCCGTCGTACACCCACTGCGCGAAACGGCCGAGCTTGGCGCAAACGCCGTCAGCGGTTTTCTGTGCGTCAGCCAGCCCCTTAAACGGCTGCACGGACGCCGCTCGCGGGCTGGTGCCGACCACTTTCGTCTGTAGGGCGTAAGCGCGACCCACAAGCGCCAAGGCGACCGCGAGCCTCCTACAAAACGATTCAAAACTTGCATCTTAGATTCCTTCAAAAATTCGCAACAGCGGATCAATAGAGTGCTCCATTTTTATGATCATACGAAATTCAGATTCAAAATCCTCAAGCTATCCTGTTCTATGGACATCAGCCCAGCCAGCTCCTCTGCTCACGCAAAGCCCCGTTCAACTCCTTCACGGCCTGCCGTACCTCCAGCCAGTAGCCGCCAGCCCAAGCATTGCGCGCCACCGCCGCCCTACCCTCGGGGCTTTTTGGCCCGGTGGACTGTTGCCACGGTTTCCACCGCCTGATAGCCTCGCTCCGCCGTTTGCGCCGCTCTGGTGTCCATCCTTTTGCCGGGTTGCCCATGCTCTACCTCCAATAGTTTGTTTTGCTCAGGCTCGGATTTTCCCGCGTGCGTGCGTACTTTGCGTACTAACTCCCCGTTAGCTGGGTTAGCTGCAGCCTCAGTGCCGTTGTCGACCTGTTGCGACCCGTTGGCAATATTGGCTTGTTTCACAAAGGTGGCCTGCTTTGGGTATTTCAAATCCACCAGCGCCGATATAGTGGCCCGGCTTTGTGCCTGCGCTTTTAGGGTCAGCCCCAAAAACGACTCAAGGTGTTTTTGATACTCCTGCGATTGCGCCCGGCGTGCCAGGCTGGTGAATATGGTTTGCAACGCCGTGGCTTGGCTAATCAGCATCGCCTCCAGGGTGTGCAAATCACCGCCCTTGACCTCGGTAAACGTGGTGCGTAGTTGGTCAATCAATGCACTTAAATCAACCTCCTTGCCCATCACGTTTCCTTGGTACGCCTGAATCACCACCGCGCCGTTCAGTGATGGGGTTAGGGCCATGTGCGCCCTGTCTGCCGTGGTCAACCCGACCGCTGGGGCCGCGTTGGGTTTTGCCAGTTGTTTAGGAAATTGCTTGGTAGCGGCCATGTTGCCCTTTGAGGTTTGCATCGTTGAATTGAATGGTTATTGCAATCGGCTGAAAGGCAGAGCAGAGGCAGATAAACAAACCAGTACATGGCTTCTCTGTAAAGATGTCCACGGCCGAAACCATGAAAGCCCCGAAATAGTGGCGTGCAAGTCCACCGCTGAAACCATAGCTCCGATAAAAGCGGCTGCATGGTTTCACTAGTGGACTTGTAGCGCTTTGCATGTTTCAGCCGTGGACAAAGGTTTGTGTTTTGCAACTGGTGGCTTGCCCCCGTTGGGCAGCGTCCAATCTGTTTTGGTTTTGATGGCGGGCATGGCAAGTGGCGTGCTGGCCCGGTAGGCCCTAGCCTTGAAATTGGCCAGCGCGTCAAAATCAAACTTGGGTGACACGTCCAACGCAAACCAGGTCAACGCCAGCAGCTCGCAAGTGCTTGGCATGTGGCCCTTGCGGGTCACGTACACAAAGCCCGCTGCAATCAATTCAGCCTTGCAGCGCCACAGCGTTGTGCGGGACTTCCAGCCCCGCTTGCTGACCACTGACCAGGCCACCGTCAAATTGCCGTTGTTGTTGCCCCGGTACTGCCCGGCCAGCTCCAGCAGCAATTTGCACGCGTGCGGGCTAAGGGCAGTGAACGCGGGGCATTCAAATACGCTATGCACAATGCCTGTAAAGCTCTCGCTGTACTTGCTGCCCTTGAACTTACTGCCCGCCATGCTGGCTTGCCCCACTGTCCAGCACATACAGCCCCACCCGATGGCGCGCGCCTGCTTCGGTAATCACCGTCTGCCAGTGCGTGATGATTCTGTACCCCTGCTTTCGCAACTGCAAAATGCGGGCCGGGCAGTGGTACACGTCCAGGTAGCGCATCGCCTCAAACGTGGTGATGGAATAGCGCGACAGCGCCTCTAGCAGCCGGGCTGCTTGCGAACGGCTGGCAGTGCCTTTAAACTCGTCTCTGATTGATTCAAGGGCTGCTTTCTTCTCGGAGGAAGTGGCCTTATTTTTTTCTGGTTCTGGTGGCTCGTAGTTTTGCTGATTGGTGGTCATGGCGTGGCCTCCAGGTGCGCAATCAGCCGCTGCGCATCGCAGAGTGCGGGCAAGTGATGCACAAGCCCATAACGCGCCGCGTGGTAAGTCACTGGCCCATCGTGCGCGTCAGTCCGGGTCAGTTGGTAGCCAGCCAATGCGAAACGCGCCGCCAGCGTCTCAAACGCTTTGCCGCCGCGTTGCCCGGTCGGGTAGTCCAGGTCGTTGGTACTGGCCAGGGTGTCAAGGGTCGAATTCATGACAGCCCCCTGACCATTGCGGCACACAGTAGCGCCATTCTTAAGAAAAATAGGGCTGTAGCGCAATAAATGCGGGTGTAAGCAGCTATTAATTTAGAAGCATTTGATAGATTGATTTGATTCAGCTTTTGGGGCTGAGGGGTAGTCGTTCTGTGCATGGCGTACCCCTTCAAAGCGTGGCCAGCGCGGTGGCTGGGGCTATGCGCTTAGCGTGCAAGGCATTCACCAGCTCGCGTATTTCAGCGTCTGACTTGCCGGCGATGCGGGCTGAAATCAAGGCATCAACCTCGTAATCGGGCCAGCCCTTTGCCCGCTGTCCTATGGCAACCCCCGTAGTGAATAAACCAGCTCTGATTGCGTTGTACACGCTCGCATCGCCCCTGTGCCCGGCTTTGCCTTTTACCGATGGAAGTCTGAGAATCTGCATACCTGTAGCCCCTTATCGCCATGTGGCGGTTTTTGCTGCGAAGTGCAGCAAGTGGGGGAAGTTTCAGTTTGCAGGGGGCTTGCTGGGAATAGTGGCGACTTGCAGCCAATAAGCGCGTACGAGACAACGCTAGGGGACTACCTGTAAACGCTGTATTTTCCTATGAGCCAACAGCCACTTGTACAGCGTTTCGGGCCCAGTTTCATCTGACATATTCCAGCCGTGCTGCTTGGCTTTCTCCCTAACTTCTGGCCACATTGCAGTCTTAGCTTGTTTCGTACTTTTCCAGCTCCTTTCATTGAAAAGCTGAATTGAAAAAAGCTCCACCATCCGTATCTTTTCGGCTCTCTTAGTGCCACCAGTCCTGGCGAACAACGATTTAAACTCCCCAATCGTCTTGTAGCCGTCCCTTTCAAGACCTACGCTTGCCTCAACTGCAACACGCCATGCACCTGCGACTTGTGCAGCCTCCACCAACATAGCCCATGCGTGGTTGGTGTGCCCAAGTGAGTAGAACGACTTCGCCATTTCACACTGGGCTGCCCAAAAAAAGGGAATAGTGTTGATTTCTTTTGAGGTGGGGCTGTATCCCGCTGGGCGTTCTTGCAAAGCCAATCGATTTAAAAACACATCCTCGACACTACCCGCCAGCTTTCCTAAAGTATTGGATTCATCTGGAGAAGAAAACTTGAATTCGTCATTAGGCTTAAAGGCCTTACTGGATTCACGGAACGAATTGATGGTCGAGTCTGCCAGCTCCCAAAAACTCAAAAACCGATCCTCCTCCGCACAAATTATCGAAATCACCATAGGTTTGTTGCTGATGGCACCTGAAAAGAAAACCAGCGCCGCCGGGTCAGGGTGTCCCGGCTTTCACCACGGGCAATTACTCCGTGGCTAGGCGTGGCTTAAAGTTGTATTGTCTTACGCCGCCTTGAACTGAATCACATCCCCACCCGCTGCCAGCTTGTCCAGGTAGTCAGCCCAAAGCTGAATCTGTTCAAAGCGTTGTTTCAGGTACTGGGTGCGGTTGTAACTTCGCCCGTTTGCGTCTTTGACGGCGTGGGCCAAGTTGGCTTCAATGGCCAGCGGATCAAGGTTTAACTGGTCGACCAGCATGGTGCGGGCACTGGCCCTGAAGCCGTGCCAGGTTTGTTCTTTGCCGTAGCCCAAGGCGTACAGCGCGGTGCGTACTGAGTTGTCGGACACGGGCCTGTCGTGGCTGCGTTCACCGGGGAACACGTAGCGCCCGTGGCCTGTGATGGGCTGCAAACTTTTAATCAAGGCAATGGCCTGCGTGGGCAGCGGTACGGTGTGCGCTTCGCCCTGTTCTTTTTCAAGCTTGGTGCGCTTCATTTTCATGCTGGGTATCGTCCACAGCGCCGCGTCCAAGTCCAGCTCTGCCCATTCCATTTTGGCCAAATTGCCGGGGCGCTGGTACAGCAGCGGGGCAAGCTGCAAGGCGGTGCGTACCACTGGCCCGCCTTTGTAGCGCTTCATGGCCCTGAGCAATTCACCCATACGCAGCGGGTCAACAATGGCTGCAAACGACCCGCTGCGGTAAGGGGTAAGCCGACCTTTCAGCCCCTCGGTGATGTTGCGTTGCTGTACGTCTGCGGTGGGTAGCCAGTAGTCCCACACCTGCCGGGCCAGCATCAGCACGCGGTCAGCGGTTTCAATTGCGCCGCGCTCTTCTACCTTTTGCAGCGCGGCCAGCAGCTCCATGGGGTGAATGTCAACCATGGGGCGCGAACCAATCCACGGAAAGAGGTCACGCTCTAGCTGCCTGAGTGAACGCTCTGCATGGCTGGTGCTCCACTGCGGGGCTTGCTTGGCGTACCACTCCAGCGCCACCGCTTTGAAGGTGTCGCCGCCGGCGCGGGTACGTTTGAGCTTTTCCAGCTTGCGGGCTTGCACCGGGTCAGTGCCGCCAGACTTTTGCAGCTTTGCAGCGTCACGGGCTTTTCTGGCTGCAACCAGCGAAGTTTCGGGATAGCTGCCGATGGCCAGTTGCTTTTCTTTGCCGTCTACGCGGTATTTCAAAAACCAGCGCTTTGACCCGGCAGGGCTGACCTGCAGGTACATGCCGCCAGAATCAGCAAGCCGGGCTTGTTTCTTTTCTGGTGGGCAAACTGCGTTTCTGCATTGGGCATCGGTCAGCATGGGGGTACAGCTCCAGGTGGGGGTACAGGTTTTGGGGGTACAAAACCGAAATTACTCCCGATTTTTGAATTCTCCCCCCGTTTGTACCCCCACACAGGTTTAGCTGTCAATAGTGCCTGTTAGCCCTTAATGCAGCGTAAGTAGTTGATTTACAAAGAAAAAAGGCCGCTAACTGGTTGTTGTTAGCGGCCTTTAAACGGTCGTATGGTGGAGCTGGGGGGATTTGAACCCCCGTCCGAAAGCCTTTTTCGGGCAGATCTACATGTTTAGCGGTCTGATTTAAGTCTCGCCACCTGTGCCGCGCAGTCGCACGCTACACAGGACGCCAGCACCCTATTTTCTTGCCCCGGGTTAAGGTACCCAGCCCGGAGCCAGCCGATAAAATTATCTTTACAGCCTGGAACCTTTAACTTGCGCTAAAAACCCCTTGCCCAGCCCATCGGCCTGCTGTTGCAAAGCTCACCGGCAATTAAGCGGCGAGTGCGAAACGTTCGTCGTTTGCAGTTAGTTTGTTTGAATCAGTTTTACGAGCACACTCAGCTCGACATGCACCACACCGCGTCCGAACCCTCGTCGAAACCAATGCAGCCCCAGTCTGCTATTTTAAGCCAATAGCAAGAATTGCAATAGTTCTGCTGGACTTTTAATCACTGCGTCGGCATTCCACTTACTGGTGTCCGCACTCGCTCCGAGGTAACCATAAGCCGCCGCGACCGTCGCCATGCCCGCCGCTCGACCGGCAACAATGTCTCGCTCATCATCACCGACGTAAATACATTGCCCGGGTGCAAGACCCAGTTGACGGGCAGCTTCAATCACCGGTGCTGGATGCGGTTTGGCGTGCGGTGTAGTATCTCCGCTGACGATGGTTTGGGCGCTATTGAAGAGCGGCATTGCCTGAGTGATCGGTAGGGTAAAGCGCTCGGACTTGTTGGTAACTACGCCCCATTTAAGGCCAGACGAATTGATTTGATCAATCATTTCCATCACGCCGTCAAATGCATAGGTCCGGGCAGTCAAATTGGCTTCGTAGTTCTTGAAAAATTCCTCCTTCATCATTTCGAAATCCTGATGATGGGGCTTCATGCTGAAAGCAACGTCCAGCATTCCACGGGCACCAGCACCGGCCATAAAGCGGTAGTTTTCCAACGGAAACGACGGCAAGCCGCGATCGGTTCTCATTTTGTCGGCGGCCGCCCCCAAATCCGGCGCACTGTCGATAAGTGTGCCGTCCAGATCAAAAAGTACGCCCGCGATATTTTCAAACATTACAGTTAGTGCACACAAGCCAGCCGGGCGTTATTGTTTCTGGGTTGCAAACATGTAGTTCACACTGGTGTTGTCGTCAAGCCAATAGTTTTTGGTTAGCGGGTTGTACTGCAACCCTTTGGTGTGCAATAAATCAAGGTTACTTGCCCGGCAATGTCCAGCCAGCTCGCTGGGCTTAATAAGCTTTGCATAATCATGCGTTCCGCGTGGCAACAGATTTAAAACATATTCAGCGCCCACGATTGCAAAAAGATAGGCCTTCGCGTTTCTATTGATTGTGGAGAAGAAAACAAAGCCTCCCGGCTTGACCAGCGCAGCACAAGCTTTGACCACCAATGACGGGTCTGGTACGTGTTCGAGCATTTCCATGCAAGTAACCACATCAAAGCCAGCCGGCTGTTCGGCGGCTAGCGCCTCTGCGCTGATTTCACGGTATTGAACGCCCTGCGTTTGTGCTTCAAGGGCGTGAAGCTGCGCAACCCTAAGCGCCTTAGTGGACAAATCTATACCTAGCACTTCGGCGCCAGACCTTGCCATTGCGTCAGCCAAGATACCGCCGCCGCACCCTACGTCAAGCACTCTCTTGCCTTTGACCGAGACGATGTTTTCAATCCATGCCAGTCTCAAGGGATTAATTTGGTGGAGGGGTCGAAACTCGCTTTCTTTGTCCCACCAACGGTGCGCAAGATCAGAAAATTTAGCGAGTTCGGCAGGGTCAAAATTGTTGTTTGGAAGCATGAACCATATTATCAATCAGGCATAAAAAAACCGCGCAAAAGCGCGGTTTTTCCGGCAATCCAAAAGGATTACTTGTTGGCGCGCGTACCGACCACTTCAATCTCAACGCGGCGGTTCTTAGCACGGCCTTCAGCAGTTTTGTTGTCTGCTACTGGCTGCTTCTCGCCTTTACCTTCGGTATAAACGCGGTTTTTCTCAATGCCCTTTGACACGAGATATGCCTTGACGGCTTCAGAACGGCTCACCGACAACTTTTGGTTGTAAGCGTCGCTACCGACTGCATCGGTGTGGCCAACTGCAATAATCACTTCAAGATTGATATCTTTAATCTTGCCAACCAAATCGTCAAGCTTTGCTTTGCCTTCTGGCTTGACAACAGATTTATTGAAGTCAAAAAATGCATCAGCTGCGTAAGTTACTTTAGTAGCTACAGTGGCTGGCGCAGCTGGGGCTGGAGCAGGTGCAGGCGCAGCAGCTGGAGCCGGGGTGGCTGCCACTGGCGCTGGTGCGGCCGGAGCAGGAGCCACGATGGCACCATCACAACCTGGAAATGCGGTTGCAGGAGTCCAGAATGCGTCGCGCCAGCAGAGCTCATTGGTGCCGTTTTTCCAAACCAGTTCGTTGGAACCGTTTTTCCAGTTGTCGACAGTTTGCGCACCGGCGGCTGTTACAAGCGCTGCGGAAGCAAACAACATTGCCACTTTGTTGAGTTTCTTCATGGTTCTCCTCTAGAGAAAAGCCGCAGACTGGCTGCGTTGGGTAAGTTATACGTTGTGAGTGACCATCACTCTCACCGCTAAATCGATTGTGCCACATGCTTTTACAGGTTTAAGCCAGCCATAGGCGTTGTCTTACGCGTAAACCCAATATCTTTGGTGTTTGTTGCTCGATAGCCACAGCTTAAAAACCGCTCCGGATGGCCTTAAAATGGTTCTTAGCCCGAAAGCGGCTATTAAACCTTCTTGTCAGGCTTCAATTCAATGACCCAGTTCGCAAAAGAAACCCTCCCGATTAGTCTCGAGGAGGAAATGCGGCGCAGCTATTTAGATTACGCGATGAGTGTGATTGTGGGCCGTGCGCTGCCCGACGCGCGAGACGGCCTAAAGCCGGTTCATCGGCGTGTACTGTTTGCAATGCACGAATTGAACAACGACTGGAACAAACCCTATAAAAAATCCGCCAGGATCGTGGGCGACGTAATTGGCAAGTACCACCCACACGGCGATCAGTCTGTATACGACACCATTGTGCGAATGGCGCAAGATTTTTCAATGCGACATTTGCTGGTCGATGGCCAAGGCAATTTTGGCTCTGTTGATGGTGACAACGCTGCCGCGATGCGGTATACCGAGATTCGGTTGGCCAAGATCGCGCATGAGTTGCTAGCCGACCTGGACAAAGAAACCGTTGACTTTGGCCCGAATTACGACGGCAGCGAGCAAGAACCGCTGGTGATGCCAACGCGCATTCCAAACTTGCTGGTCAACGGCTCGGGCGGTATTGCCGTGGGTATGGCAACGAACATTCCGCCCCACAATTTAAACGAAGTAGTTGACGCCTGCCTGCACTTGCTCGCAAATCCAGAAGCATCAATAGACGAGCTGATGGAAATAGTTCCGGCGCCTGACTTCCCAACCGCCGGAATTATTTACGGCATCAATGGCGTAAAAGACGGCTACCGCACTGGGCGCGGCAAAGTAGTAATGCGGGCTAGGTGCCATTTTGAAGACATTGACAAGGGCCAGCGCCAATCCATCATCGTGGATGAGTTGCCCTACCAGGTAAATAAAAAAACGCTCCAAGAGCGGATGGCCGATCTGGTGCATGAAAAGAAGATTGAGGGCATAAGCCATATTCAAGATGAGAGCGACAAATCTGGCATGCGCCTGGTGATAGAGCTCAAGCGCGGCGAAGTGCCAGAAGTTGTACTCAACAACCTCTACAAGCAAACCCAGTTGCAGGACACGTTCGGCATCAATATGGTTGCTCTGATTAACGGCCAGCCAAAGCTTTGCAACTTGAAGGATTTGATTGCAGTATTTTTGTCGCACCGCCGCGAAGTGGTTACGCGCCGCACCGTGTTTACGCTGCGCAAAGCGCGCGAGCGGGGACATGTATTAGAGGGGCTTGCTGTAGCACTTGCGAACATCGACGATTTCATTTCGATTATTCGAAATGCCCCTACTCCCCCTGTAGCTAAAGCTGAACTGATGGTCCGATCATGGGACAGCAAGCTGGTGCGGGAGATGCTCACCCGGACGCGGGCTGACGGCGGCATCGTGAACGCTGACGACTACCGGCCAGACGGATTGGAAAAACTCTATGGCATGGGCTCCGACGGCCTTTATCGGTTGTCAGAAACTCAGGCACAAGAAATTTTGCAGATGCGTCTGCAGCGCTTGACCGGGCTGGAGCAGGACAAAATCGTTGCTGAGTACAAGGAAGTCATGGCAGAGATCGACGACCTGCTCGATATTCTTGGTAGGCCAGAGCGAGTTTCGATAATTATTGGTGAAGAACTGGCAGCCATCAGGCAAGAGTTTGGTCAAACAAAACTTGGCGCGCGCCGAAGCCAGATTGAACACAGCTCATTCGACCTGAGCACTGAGGATTTGATAACGCCTACTGACATGGTGGTGACGCTGTCGCATACCGGTTACATCAAGAGCCAGCCTCTTTCAGAGTATCGCGCCCAAAAACGCGGCGGCAGAGGCAAGCAAGCCACCACTACTCGGGAAGATGACTGGGTAGACCAGCTATTTATCGCAAATACGCATGACTACATTTTGTGTTTTTCCAACCGCGGCCGACTTTATTGGCTTAAAGTTTGGGAAGTGCCCGCTGGCTCAAGGGGCTCGCGCGGGCGGCCGATTGTCAACATGTTTCCCCTGCAAGAGGGCGAAAAAATCAATGTCGTTTTGGCATTGACCGGAGAAAAGCGCAGCTTCCCAGCCGACCAGTACGTTTTTATGGCCACTTCGATGGGCACAGTGAAGAAAACGTCACTGGACGAGTTCAACAACCCGCGTAAGGGCGGAATCATTGCGGTGAACCTCGATGACGGTGATTACTTGATTGGCGCGGCGTTGACCGACGGCAAGCACGATGTGATGCTGTTCAGCGACGGCGGAAAAGCAGTTCGTTTTGACGAGGACGACGTTCGCCCGTTAGGCCGCAACGCACGAGGCGTACGCGGAATGGCTCTTGACGTTGGCCAGAGCGTTATAGCGATGCTGGTGGCAGAAGATGAGCAGCAGAGCGTTCTGACGGCTACCTCAAATGGTTACGGAAAACGCACCTCAATTACCGAGTACACGCGCCATGGGAGGGGAACAAAGGGCATGATTGCAATTCAGCAGAGCGAGCGCAACGGCAAAGTCGTAGCGGCAACTCTGGTTCATACGGACGATGAGATCATGCTGATTACTGACAAAGGTGTGCTTGTACGCACCCGCGTCAGTGAAATCCGTGAAATGGGACGCGCAACGCAGGGTGTCACCTTGATCGGCTTGGATGAAGGTTCACAGCTGAGCGGCCTTCAGCGGATTGTTGAAAATGATGCTGCGCTGAACGATTTGCCCAGCGACACCCCAAATCCCAACCAGGAACCCAACGAATGAATAAATTTCTTACTGCCATTGCGTTTTCAAGCGTTGTGATGATGTCTCCGGTTATCGCGCAAACTGCAGATCCAAAACTGGAATGGGCAACCAAAGTAGTTGCGCTGCAGCAGGGGCCAGAATTAGAAAGGCTGGTCAACCAGCTTGCTGACTCTGCGGCTCAAGATGTATTGCAGGCATGGGGGCCAAAGCTACAAGCCAATGTTTCGAAAGAGAAAATGGACCAGGCCCGCGAAAGTCTGAACACCGAGCTGAAGAAATACTTCGACGACGTCTCGAAAAGCATTAACTCCAAAACTGCCAAGGTGAGTAGTGACGCCCTGATCCCGGTTTACATGCAGAAATTTTCGCTCGAAGAGCTAAAGCAACTGGTGGGGTTTTTCGAATCTCCAGCGGTAAAAAAGTACCAAGTCACTGCACCGGAGCTTGGGAACGTTTTTGTGCAGCAGCTGATTGAGGCAACCCGCGCAGATGTTGCTGCGCGTGGCAAGCAATTCGATGATGCAGCTATCAAAATTATCGGTACTGCACCAGCAGCAAACCAGCCTCAAAAAGGCAAGCCTGCCCCGAAAAAATGAGCAGTAGCCTTGCCGAATTACGTGATCGTATTGATGCGGTTGACCTGGAAATACTGGGGCTTTTAAGCAGCCGCGCAAAGCTAGCCGAAGAGGTCGGGGAACTTAAAAAACGGCAAGGCTCACCGTTTTTCAGGCCTGACCGCGTGGCCAGCGTGATTGCGAGGCTGCAGCGTGAAAACGGGGGCCCATTGAAAAGTGAGCACATTGCAGCGGTATGGGGCGAAATAATGTCCGCGTGTCTTTCGCTTGAGTCGCCAGTGCGAGTGGCTTTTCTGGGTCCTGCGGGCACATTCAGCGAGCAAGCTGCGGTGCAGTATTTCGGCGCAAGCATTGAACATGTGCCCTGTTCAAGCATTGATGAAGTTTTCCGGGCTGCTGCTTCGGGTGCTGCAAGCTTCGGCGTCGTTCCTGTAGAAAATTCGTCCGAAGGCGTCGTTTCCCGCTCCCTGGATCTGTTTTTAAATTCCCCTGTGCACATCGTTGGTGAAACCAGTCTCATGGTCAGGCACAACCTATTGCGCCTGAGCGACAGCATGGAAGACATTGAGGCGGTGTACGCCCATCCGCAGGCGCTGGCGCAATGCCAAGGCTGGTTGACGGCGCACCTTCCCAACGCCGAGAGACACGCAGCTTCCAGCAATGCCGAAGGTGCGCGCCTAGCGTCTACCAACCCGGCATGGGCAGCTATTGCCAGCGAGAGAGCGGGGACACAGTTCGGGCTGCACTGCCCTGCGCACGGCATACAGGACGATGCGTTTAACCGCACCCGCTTTGCGGTAGTTTGTTTGCCGCAAGTTCTGGGAGCGCCTTCTGCATCTGCCAGTGGCAAGGACTGCATTAGTTTGGTCGTGTCTGTGACCAATCGCCCCGGCGCAGTGCATGACATTTTGGTTCCTTTGAAGTGCCACGGTGTCTCAATGACGCGCTTTGAGTCACGTCCGGCGCGCTCGGGCCAGTGGGAATACTATTTTTATATCGATCTGCAGGGGCATCCTTCGCAGGCAAACGTACACGCGGCGCTGCAGGAACTGCAACAGCTTTGCGCTTTTTACAAAGTACTTGGCAACTACCCCATCAATGATTGATCTATTGATGTACAAACACCTGAAATTTTTGAGAATAGGTCGCATCCATGTTTGAGCAGCTAGGTCTTATTGGGTGCGGACTCATGGGAGGCTCTTTCGCGCTTGCGCTAAAGCGCGCGGGCTTGGTCAAACGCGTCGTTGGCTACAGCAAATCACCCTCCACCACAGAACGTGCTCGCCAGATGGGAGTGATCGATGTGGAGGCTCCATCAGCGCTGCTTGCGGTGTCTGGTGCGGATATTGTGTTGCTGGCGGTACCTGTTTCTGCAACTGAGGCCACCTTCAAAGCGATCAGGCATTTGATTACGCCCAACACGCTGGTGATGGATGTCGGCTCGACGAAACGAGATGTGGTCGATGCAGCCCGCCGCATTCTGCGCGACAACGTTGGAAGTTTTGTTCCAGCGCATCCGATTACAGGCAAAGAAGTGTCGGGCGTGGAGCATGCCGACGCTGACCTGTACAACGGCAAGCAGGTCATACTGACGCCGATCGAACGGACTTTGACCGCACAGCTGAACAAGGCGGCCAGCGTATGGACAGCGCTAGGGTGCCACGTTGTGCAGATGTCGCCGCAAGCGCACGACGCGGCTTACGCGGCAGTCAGCCACTTGCCCCATTTGATTGCTTTTTCGCTTATCAACAGCATCACCAATCAACCGCACGGTGCGGACTATATGTCTCTCGCTGGTCCTGGATTTAGAGATTTCACGCGCATTGCCGCTAGTGATCCGAAAATGTGGCGGGACGTTTTAATTGCCAACCGGGAAGAATTGCTGGCCCAGTCCAAGATATTTCAGCAAACATTGCAGTCGCTTGAAAAACTTATTCTTAACGGCGACGGCGATGCGCTCGAGCAGCTCATCGAACAGGCCAGCCACAAGCGCGCTACGTGGCGAATTTCGTCGCAAAAGCCGACCAAATAGTTCGGCAGCATGTTCAACATTGATTTTTTAGACATTCCGCCCCTCGCCGATGCTAGCGGCACAGTGCGTCTGCCGGGTTCAAAAAGTATTTCAAACCGCGTGTTGCTGCTTGCTGCGCTAAGTGCTGGCACGACGACTGTGCATGACTTGCTCAAGTCCGATGACACAACTGTCATGCTGGAAGCATTAGGGCAACTTGGCTGCACACTGAATCCAACCGGCAACGCCCTGAACGTGGTTGGACTTGGCGGCCAGACTTTGTCCAAAAAAGCCAGCCTGTTTTTGGGCAACGCCGGTACAGCTATCAGGCCACTCACCGCAGCATTGGCCATGATGGAAGGTGACTTTGAACTCTCTGGCGTTGAGCGGATGCATGAACGCCCGATAGGGGACCTAGTGGATGCTTTGCGTCAGTTGGGCTGCCGCGTTGAATACCTGGCAAATGATGGGTTTCCACCGCTACGGTTACTGGGCAGCGCTGGGTTTACCTTGAAATTGGACGCGCCGATATCGATACGCGGTGACGTATCGAGCCAGTTTTTGACCTCCCTGCTGATGGCGTTGCCGCTAGTTGCCAAGCAAGACATTCATATCGAAGTTGTGGGCGAGCTTATCTCCAAACCATACATTGAAATCACACTGAACCTAATGCGCCAGTTTGGGGTAGAGGTGCAACGCGAAGATTGGCGTCGGTTCACTATCAAAGCGGGCAGCAAGTACCAGTCGCCAGGTGAAATACACATCGAAGCAGATGCCTCGTCTGCTAGCTATTTTATAGCGCTTGGTGCAATATCTATGGGCGCCAGTGGCACAAAAAGCATTGAAATACAAGGTGTAGGCGCAGATTCCATCCAGGGCGATATCCGTTTTATAGACGCCGCCCGCATGATGGGCGCCCATATTGAAAGTACTCCCAATAGCTTGCGCATCTCGCGCGGTGAGCCTGGTATTGGCTGGCCACTTCGGGCAATTGATCTGGACTGCAACCACATTCCCGACGCAGCAATGACGCTCGCAGTCATGGCGCTGTATGCAGAAGGCACCACCACTCTGCGTAATATCGCCAGCTGGAGGGTTAAAGAAACCGACCGCCTCGCAGCTATGGCTTGCGAGCTGCGCAAGCTGGGCGCGGTAGTTGAAGAAGGAGCAGACTTCATCAGGATTACACCGCCAGCTACGGCAGCTGACTGGAAGACAGCGCCGATTCACACCTACGACGACCACAGAATTGCGATGTGCTTTTCTTTAGCGGCGTTTAACCCGGCGCGGCTGCCAGTTCGTATTCTTGATCCCAAGTGCGTCGCGAAAACGTATCCCGATTATTTTGAAGACCTGTTCAGCCTGGTTCAGGCCAACACAGCCGAGATTCCGGTCATTTGCATCGACGGCCCCACCGCATCTGGCAAAGGAACGCTTGCTTCTGAGGTTGCTCGGCGTTTGGGCTACCACTACTTGGACTCTGGCGCGTTGTACCGATTGACTGCTTTTGCTGCCAGCCGCGCCGGCATTTCGCTGGAAGATGGCTCTCAGGTGACACAAATCGCCAAGTCGCTGCCGGTGCGCTTTGCTGGAGACCAGGTGTTTCTAGGACAAGAGAACATCACGCAAGCTATCCGCACCGAACAGGCCGGTATGGCGGCGTCGAAAGTATCTGTGTCCCCGGAGGTGCGCAATGCTTTGGTTTCACTTCAGCATGGTTTTCGCTCATTACCGGGTTTGGTTGCGGATGGCCGGGACATGGGCAGCGTGATTTTCCCTGACGCTGCACTCAAAATTTATCTGACAGCCAGTGCCCGCCACAGAGCCGAACGCCGTCATAAGCAGTTGATTTCAAAGGAGAATTCAGCTACACTAGAAGATATTCAGCAAGATTTAGAGGCCCGCGATGCGCGGGATATGGCGCGACTCACAGCGCCTTTAAAACCTGCTGAACACGCCAAGCTGCTAGACAATTCCGATTTGTCGATTGAAAAATCTACCCTTCAGGTACTTGACTGGTGGCAAAGCACCCGGCCCTTTTGACCCCAGGCATTCACGTGCATGCACCCCGCGGTGTATCGGTCAAACGGATCTTTAACTTAACCCGCAGCCAAGCTGGCAGCACCAACCAAACCTCAAGCAGATTAAAAAACCTTTCAGCAATTGTGCTGACTGAACCCTGCGTTGTGGACAAGGAAACTACATGTCTGAATCTTTTGCCGACCTATTTAACGAATCGCTCAAGCGCTCTGAAATGCGCACCGGTGAAGTCATCACCGCTGAAGTCGTTCGCATCGACCACAACCACGTCGTTGTCAACGCCGGACTGAAGTCCGAGGCCTATGTGCC
>JANPDQ010000324.1:0-8978 GCA_031431575.1 Polaromonas sp. | reverse complement strand
CGCAGGTGAAATGATTGATTTGGCCGCCACACATTTTGCGGCCAAAAACCCGGCTTTGATGGTCATCGCCAACCGCACGATGGAGCGCGGCGAGGCCTTGGCCAGCAGGTTTGGTGCGCAAACCATGCCGCTGGCCGACCTGCCAGAGCGATTGCACGAGTTTGACGCTGTCATCAGTTGCACTGGCAGTGTGCTGCCAATCATTGGCTTGGGCGCGGTTGAGCGCGCCGTAAAGCTGCGCAAACGCCGACCTGTTTTCATGGTAGATTTGGCTGTTCCGCGGGACATTGAAGTGGAAGTCAAAGCGCTGCCTGACATTTATCTGTACACGGTCGATGACCTGGCCCAAGTAGTGCAAACCGGCAGAGAAAGCCGCAGGGCGGCTGTGGCTGAAGCGGAAGTCATCATCGACGCGGGTGTAACAAACTTCATGAGCTGGCTGACGCAGCGCGCCGCTGTGCCGTTGATTCAGCAAATCAACGCGCAGGCAGATGAATGGCGCACGATGGAAATCAGCCGCGCCAAAAAGCTGCTGGCCAAAGGCGAGTCCATTGACAGCGTACTTGAGGCACTTGCGCGCGGCATGAGCCAGAAAATGCTGCACGGCACGCTTGCCGAGCTGAACGCTGGCGATGCAAGCGACCGTGAAGCAACCGCACAGACCGTATCCAAACTGTTTTTACGCGGACAAGCGCGCGGCCGGCCAGCCGAGCCCGAGCGTTAGCTGCAGCCCGAGAAGCCAAGCCTCCTTCACCGCAGAGGCGCAGAGAACGCAGAGGGCCGCAGAGAAAGGCTGTAGAAATTTCTCCGTTCTCCCTTTCTCCCTTTCTCCCTTTCTCCCTTTCCTCTTTTCTCCCTTTTTCCTCTTTTTACTCTGCGAGTCTCTGCGTTCTCTGCGCCTCTGCGGTAAATTGCCCGCCCCGAATTTGAACCCGAATAAAAATGAAACCCTTCCTAAGACAAACCCTGGACCGCCAGTTGCTCCGCCTGCATGAGCTCGACGCCTTGCTCTCAGCAAGCGACGTGGTCAGCAACATGGATCGCTTTCGCACGCTCAGCCGTGAGCATGCTGAAGTCAGTGTGGTAGCCGAGCAATACCGCAAGCTGACCAGCCGCGAGGCCGATTTGGCAAGCGCCCAAGAGCTGCTTGCGGCCAGCAAAGGCGATGGCGAAATGACCGCCATGGCAGAAGAAGAAATTGACGCTGCAAAAGCCGACATTACGCAAATCGATGATGCACTGCAACTGATGCTGATTCCCAAAGACCCGGACGACATGCGCCCGGCCTTTGTTGAAATTCGCGCTGGCACTGGAGGCGACGAGTCAGCGCTGTTTGCAGCGGATTTGTTCAGGCTGTACACCCGCTATGCCGAACGCAGCGGCTGGCGGTGCGAGATCATGAGCGAGTCCAACAGCGAGCTGGGCGGCTACAAAGAAGTGGTGCTGCGCATCGAAGGCGCACCCGATTCGCAAGGCGTGGGCGTGTACGGCAAACTGCGCTTTGAATCCGGCGGGCACAGGGTACAGCGTGTACCGACCACCGAGACGCAAGGCCGAATTCACACCAGCGCCTGTACAGTGGCGGTGTTGCCCGAGCCAGACGAGCTCGAAGCCATCAAAATCAACCCATCAGATCTGCGCATTGACACCTACCGGGCCAGCGGCGCGGGCGGCCAGCACATCAAC
This sequence comes from Polaromonas sp., assembly GCA_031431575.1. Taxonomy (GTDB): domain Bacteria; phylum Pseudomonadota; class Gammaproteobacteria; order Burkholderiales; family Burkholderiaceae_C; genus Polaromonas. The sequence goes on along the minus strand of JANPDQ010000324.1, from coordinate 7,292 downwards.
AAAACCGACTCGGCGGTGCGCATCACGCACCTGCCCACGGGCATCGTGGCTGAGTGCCAGGACGGCCGCAGCCAGCACAGCAACAAGGCCCAGGCACTCAAAGTACTGACTGCGCGCATTCACGAAAAAGACCGCTCCGAGCGCGCAGCGGTCGATGCGGCCATGCGCAAAGGTCTGGTGGGAAGTGGCGACAGAAGCGACCGTATTCGCACCTACAACTTCCCGCAGGGGCGCCTGACCGATCACCGCATCAACCTGACGCTGTACAAACTGCTCACCATCATGGAAGGGGATCTGGACGACGTGGTAGTGGCCCTGCAAGTAGCGCGCGGTGCAGAGCAACTGGCCGAGCTGGAGTCCGAATCACAGCAGTAAATAGGCATTTTTGCATCAAATCGGCCAATAGCGCAAGCAACACGGGCGCAAGCAGCTATTTATTTTGTAGCATTTTAACTTTACCAGCCTGATGTCAATTACCCATCGCCAAGCATTGCAAAGCGCCCAAACCTTGGGGCTAGACCGGCTGGACGCACAGTTGCTGCTGCTGCACACGCTCGGCAAGCAAGACACTGATCGCGCATGGTTGCTAGCGCACGATACCGACCCGCTGGCCGACGCAACCGCGGATGCCTTTCGCGCCTTGAGCCTGCGCCGCGCGGCGGGCGAGCCCTTGGCGTATCTGGTGGGCTACAAAGAATTTTTCGGCTTGCGCTTTGTCGTGGATAAACGCGTACTGGTGCCCCGCCCTGACACCGAAACGCTCGTGCAGTGGGCGCTGGACGTGATGCGGGCATCGCCTGTCACTTGCCCGACTGTGCTGGACCTGGGCACTGGAAGCGGCGCGATTGCGGTCGCCATTGCTCACAGCATAGACTGCACTGTGCTGGCAGTGGATGCCAGTACAGACGCCCTGGCCGTTGCAAAACAAAACGCGCTGCGGCTTGGCGCGAACGTCACTTTTCAGCAAAGCAGCTGGCTCGACGTCATCAAAGGGAAGTTTCACTGCATCGTCAGCAACCCGCCTTATATTGCCGATGGTGATTCGCATTTGGCTGCGTTAAAACACGAACCTACAGCCGCTTTATGTGCTGGAGCGGACGGCCTGGACGACATCCGCACCATCATCAAAGATGCCCCCACTAGCCTGCACAACGGCGGCTGGCTGCTGCTCGAACACGGCTACGATCAAGCAAAAGCAGTGCGCGACTTGCTTACCCAGCGCGGCTTTTCGCTGGTAGAAAGCCGCCACGACGTGGCAGGCATTGCCCGCTGCTCGGGCGGCCAATGGATGTGACGGTTTCGCGGGATAATCAGGCATTGCCAGCTTTTCACAAGGATTTTTATGACCCAACATGCCGACGATACCCAAACCCGCATTGACCAGATCGTCAAGTCCAGCGACGTAGTGCTTTTTATGAAGGGCAATGCCAACTTCCCGCAGTGCGGCTTTTCAGGCAAGGCAATTGCTGTGCTGAAAGCCTGCGGTGTGACCAAACCCGTCACCGTCAACGTGCTGGAAGACGGCGAGATTCGCAACGGCATCAAGGAATACAGCAACTGGCCGACGATTCCGCAGCTCTATGTCAAGGGCGAGTTTGTGGGCGGCTCGGACATCATGATGGAAATGTACGAAAGCGGCGAATTGCAGCAAATGCTGGGCACACCAGCTGCGTAAAACCTATCGGGTGTAGCCAGCGCAAGCGCCCGCGTTGACGGCGCCTTTGCATTCGCGGAGCAGGCGTTTTTCGCGAGTCGCTCTGGTTTCGCCTGTCTTGTCAACAAAGGTTGCATTTGAGCCGCCGTCCGACTTAACCTTTTTTGCCTTCTTCTTCGATTTTGACGGTGTCGGCGGATTCAACACCTCTGAAGTTTGAGCTTGCACGCTGGTCGTTGAAAAAAAGCAAACTGCCACAGCAAAAATCAATGGTTTTAAACGGTCCAAATGCATATCGTCCTTCGCTTTGACGTGCGTTATTGAAGTTTGGGGTCGCCGTAAGCGGCATCATCAGGCGGCGTGTCAACCGGCATGCGAAAACCCTCACTGGCCCACGCGCCAAAGTCAATATTTTTGCAACGCTCGCTGCAAAATGGCCTGAAGGCATTGCTTGGCGCGTAAACGCTGTCGCCGTCGCACACGGGGCAAACCACAATTTTGAAAAACGCGCTTGACTCTGACATGGCTTTGCAGTCCTGCTGGCTAAGAGCAAAGCGTCAGCTCGAAAGAAGCGTCGTCTGGCGCCGAATGCAATCTGTCATCGCTGCCGTGGCGCATCAAACGCACCGACACCATCAGGCGGTTGCCGCTGATTTCAGGAATCAAGCCAAGCGCTGGGTCGATGCGCAGCCGCAGCAGCTGAAACGTACGCCCCTGCGGCAAGTTCTGCTGGAACTGCCCGCCGGGTGCGGTTACCATTTGCGCCGCACCGGAGTCGCGCAACAACTGCAGCAGCAGCCGTATTGCTTCAGCCAACGGCACCAGAGTAGCAATCCAGCGCTGCAAATCTTGCTGACGTGATGCAGCTGAGTGGTGCTGCCAGGCGTAGTACGCTGGCAAGTCAAACTCACACGTGCCGCCCGGAATACCAACGCGGCTACGAATGCCCATCAACCAGTCGTTTTCAGTGAGCGACGATCCCGCTTTTCCGGGTAACGCATTTAAATCGGCAAAGCAGGTTTCAAGGTTATGGGTAACGTCGTTTAGCACGCTTTCCGCAATCGCCGGGTTACCCCGGTAGCTATTTAAAACCTGCTTTTGTTTTTCCAGGTCTTTGAGCGCGTCGGTTTTTAAGTCCGCTCTGCCCGCCACATCCATCACTTCAAAAATGGTGGTGATTGCGTAATGGTGGTCCAGCGGGTGCTCTCGACTTGCCAGCTCGCCCAACCGACGGAACAAATGCTCGAGCCGCAGATAGGTGCGTATGCGTTCGTTAAAAGGGTACTCGTACAGGATCACAGTGAGGTTTGGGTCAACAAGAAGTTGGTGGATTCAAGGTCTTCAAAATTTCGTTTACATCATAGCTTGAGGCGCGGGGCAAGCTGCTTAACCTGCGCAAGCAACTGTTGCAGGGACATGCCGTCGTTGTAAATAACCATGTCGGCTGCAGCCAGGCGCTGGCCCCTGGTGGCCTGAGCGGCAATGACCTTTTCAACCGCATCTTTTGTCCAGTTGCTGCGATGCATGACGCGTTGAACCTGCGTTGACTCAAGGCAATCCACCACCACAATGCAATCGAGCTTCGATCTCCAGCGGCCAGACTCTACCAAAAGTGGAACATCGAACACGACGCAGGACTTTCCGGCTGCTAGCGCTGCGCTGGCCTGGCTTTCGCACGCTTGACCCACTAATGGGTGAATGATGGCTTCCAATTGCAATTTGATCGCTGGATCGTTGAAAGCAAGGTCACGCATGGCTGCACGGTTCATCGCGCCGTCAGAAGAGATAACGCCTGGCCCAAATTGCTTTAAAAGTGGATCGATTGCCGCACCACCTGCGGCTGTAAGACCGCGGGAGATGGCGTCAGCGTCAACCAGCGCTGCACCAGAGCCCACCAACATGCCCGCCACAGTACTTTTGCCGCTGCCAATGCCTCCGGTGAGTCCAATGCGCAGCACGGCAGGTGCCTACAGCCCGATTAAGCCAGTGATAGCCTGCGGGCCAAACACCATCGCGGTAAAACCCGCCCCGGCCAAAAAAGGGCCAAACGGGATGTAACCACCTTCACGCAGGCCGCTCGAAAACTTCATGGCGATACCTACCACCGCGCCAATGACCGACGCCATCAAAATGATTGGCACCAGCGCGGTCCATCCAAACCAAGCGCCAAGCGCCGCAAAAAGTTTAAAGTCGCCGTAGCCCATGCCTTCCTTGCCTGTGACCAACTTAAACGCCCAGTACACCAACCACAGCGATAAATATCCGCCAACCGCACCCCACAAAGCATCAGATAATTTGACCAATGGATTGAACTGCAACGCAGCCGCAATCAGCCCAGCCCACAGCAGCGGCAACGTAATGTCGTCTGGCAGCAAGGTGGTGTCCCAATCAATCATTGCGAGAGCCAACAAAGCCGCAGAAAAACCGCACCAAACCAAAGTTGCCGGTGTGTTGCCCCACCTCCACGCGCAATAGGCAAACAGCAAGCCGCTGGTCAGCTCTACTGCGGGGTAGCGCAGCCCAAACGACGTTTTGCAGGCAGAACACTTTCCCCGAAGAAACACATAGCTGACGATCGGGATATTCTCATACCAAGCGATCATGTGGCCGCAGTTGGAACAGCGCGAGCGCGGCGCTGTAAGGCTGATTTTGTCGGTTGGTACGGCTGGCTGTCCGGACAGCTCAGCGCATTCGCTGGCCCATTGCTGCTCCATCATTTTTGGCAATCGGTAGATCACCACATTGAGGAAGCTGCCGATCAGCAGCCCAAGAAATCCCGCCAGCGCCACCAGCACCTCGCGCGGCAACTCTCCCAGCATTAAACGACTTGGCCGAGTTTGAAAATTGGCAAATACATGGACACAACGATACCGCCAATGAGCGTGCCCAAAAACACAATGATGATTGGCTCCATCAAGCTGGACAGGCCGGCTACCATTTCATCTACTTCAGCTTCGTAAAAATCAGCGGCCTTGCCTAACATGTGATCGACTGAACCCGACTCTTCGCCGATTGCGGTCATCTGCAAAACCATTGACGGGAACAAATTCGCGTTGGTCATGGCTGACGTCAAACTGGTTCCGGTGGAGACTTCTTGCTGGATTTTTGTCGTGGCATCGGCATATAGAGAATTGCCCGACGCGCCACCAACCGAATCCAGCGCCTCAACCAGCGGCACGCCAGCAGCAAACATAGTGGACAGTGTTCGTGTCCAGCGGGCGATGCATGACTTTTCAATCAGCGCGCCGAATACCGGTACTTTTAGCAGAACGCGGTCCATCACACGCTGCACTTTCTCGCTGCGCTTCCACGCTTGCAAGAAAAAATAAACGCTCCCGCCAATGATTCCGAATATCAGCCACCAGTATTTGACAAAAACCTCACTGATGGCCATCACGAACAGCGTGGGCGCGGGCAAATCTGCGCCAAACGAGGAAAAAACTTCTTTAAACGCTGGAATCACAAAAATCATGATCACCGCGACCACGACAAAAGCCACCACCACAACGGATGCGGGGTACATCAAAGCCGACTTGATTTTTGACTTGATGGCTTCAGTTTTCTCCATGTAAACCGCTAGACGGTCCAGTAGAGCTTCAAGAATACCGGCGGCCTCGCCAGCCTCAACCAGATTGCAATACAGCGCGTTAAAGTACAGTGGGTATTTGCGAAACGCAGCAGACAAAGACGTGCCGGTTTCTACGTCGGTACGCACGTCATTTAAAAGCTTGGTCACACTAGCGTTCGGGTTGCCGCGGCCCACGATATCAAACGACTGCAACAACGGCACGCCTGCTTTCATCATGGTAGCAAGCTGCCGGGTGAAAATCGCAATGTCTCTTGGCTTGATCGACTTGCCCGAGCGCATGCGGCGTTTTTTGATCTTGGTTGCCAGTACGCCTTGGCGCCGCAGAGAAGCTTTGACCTGGTTTTCACCCGCCGCCCGAAGTTCGCCTTTGACTTGCTTGCCACCGCGGTCCTTGCCTTCCCATTCGTAGACAAACTCCGAAACGCTTTTAAGTGCTGCTGTTGCCATAGTTGGTTCTCGTATTTAAGCGCCGGGGGTGTTAAACATTGGTGCAGCCCAGCACTTCTTCTAACGAAGTCATGCCAAGTTTAACTTTCTGGAGTCCAGATTGCCGCAAGCTTCTGACCCCCTCGATTTGAGCCTGAGCGGCAATTTCGAGCGCGGTTCCATCGCGCAAAATAATCCGCTGTATTTCTTCGGTAATCGGCATCACTTGGTAAATACCCACGCGGCCTTTATAGCCGTTGTTGCACATTGAGCAACCCACAGGGCGATATGGCGTCCAGCTGCCGTCAACATCGTCTTCGGTAAACCCTGCTTGAACCAGTGTTTCACGGGGAATATCAGCAGGTGATTTGCAATTGGGGCATAGCCTGCGCGCCAAGCGTTGCGCGGTGATCAGAATAACGCTGGAAGCAATGTTAAACGGCGCAATTCCCATGTTGCGCATGCGCGTCAAAGTAGTGGGCGCGTCATTGGTGTGCAAGGTTGACATCACCAAGTGGCCAGTTTGCGCTGCCTTGATCGATATATCTGCTGTTTCTAAGTCCCGAATCTCACCAACCATAATGATGTCAGGGTCTTGGCGCAAAAAAGCCTTCAGCGCGACTGAAAAAGTCATGCCTGCTTTTTCATTCATGCTGACCTGATTCACTCCCGGTAGCGTAATTTCAGCCGGATCTTCAGCGGTGGCAATATTGACACCGGGCTTGTTCAAAATGTTCAGGCACGTATACAAAGACACGGTTTTGCCGGAACCCGTAGGGCCTGTAACCAACACCATCCCATACGGCCTGGATATCGCGTCTAACAACCGCGCCTTTTCTTCCGGCTCGTAGCCCAGCGCATCAATGCCCAACTTGGCGCTGCTCGGGTCAAGAATACGAATAACAATCTTCTCGCCAAACATCGTGGGCAAAGTGCTGACACGAAAGTCAATGACCCGGTCTGGCCCGATTTTGAGCTTTCTTGCTGTCTTGCGGCACGCGTTTTTCAGAGATATCGAGCTTGGAAATGACCTTGATGCGTGCAGCCAGCTTTTCTTTGATTGCAACTGGCGGGGACGCCATCTCGCGCAGCTCGCCGTCCACCCGAAAACGAACGCGATAGGTATGTTCAAACGGCTCAAAATGCAAGTCAGAAGCGCGCATGCTGAAGGCGTCCAGCAGCATCTTCTGTAAAAATTTGACGACGGGTGCGTCTTCAACCTCGGACGCGCTGGCGTCGTTGGTCTCAGTGGCCATGTCAACGGTCGACTCGTCAAACTCAAAGTCGTCGCCAATGATGTGTTCCATCGCCTCGGAAGCGCTGGTCGTTGACGCGTCGACCATTTTTGACAACTTGTCATACTCGGCAATGACCCAATCGACACCCATTTGCGTGGAAAACTTGATCTTTTCGGCGACTTCCTGGTCTGAAGGGTCAGCAGTAGCCACTAATAAGCGATTGTTGCGTTTACTCAACACAATGATGCGGTAGGTTTGGCAAATTTTGGCGTCTAGCAGGCCTTTTGGAAGCCGCTGTATGTCGATGGCGTCAACATCCATTACTGGCGCTGCGAAGGCAGACGACATGGTGTGGGCCAGGTCGAACGGGGAAACTGCACCAGAG
>JANPDQ010000323.1:0-1618 GCA_031431575.1 Polaromonas sp. | reverse complement strand
AAACGCGCCAGATACTTCGCCCATTTTTCTGGGTTTGCGTGCATACAGCCACAGCAAACCAAACAGCAGCAAACCTTCAAGTAAAAACTGGTAGACCTGCGATGGGTGGCGAGGCAGCGGGCCGCCGCCTCTGAAAATCATTCCCCATGGCAACGATGGGTCCGCTACCCTGCCCCACAGCTCGCCATTCATGAAGTTGCCAGCACGCCCTGCGGCCAGCCCGGTTGGCACGCACGGGGCAATAAAGTCCATCACCTGCAGCCACGGCCGCTTGCGCGTACGCGCAAACCAGACTTGAGACAACAGCACGCCAATCAAGCCGCCATGAAAGCTCATACCCCCTTGCCACACATAAAAAATCTCCAGCGGGTGGCTGGCGTAGTAAGCGGGTTTGTAAAACAGGCAGTAACCCACGCGCCCGCCAATCACCACACCCATCACGCCCAAAAACAAAATGTCTTCAATGTCGCGCCTGCTCCAGGCGCCCGGCCCTTTGATGGAAGCGTATGGCTGGTGCTTTAAACGCAGCGTGGCCAGAAAGAAGAACAGGCCAAAGGCGGCCAGATACGTCAGGCCGTACCAATGGATGGCCAGCGGCCCAAGTTGCAGGGCGATGGGGTTAATTTCGGGATGAATAAGCATGGGCGTATTTTGCACGCACGCCATGACAAGCCAACAGGGCCGCCAACGAGTGACTACGGAGTAACGAAATCCACGAAACGCGCGAGTGTCGGGTTGATGTTAGTGCTCTTCCACACCAGACTGGTTTCGCAGACTGGCACTTTGGCAATGGATTTGGGAAACGGTACTATCCTGTAAACAACGCCCGGGCGCTGAAATTGCTGCACGCTTGCTGGCACCCACGCCACCCCCAAACCTGCTGAGACCAGATTAACAATCGTCTGCATCTGAATGCCTTCTTGCGCCACTTGCGGCAGTCGCCCTGCAGCGTGGTACATGCCAAAAACAGCGTCGTGCAACGACGGCACGATTCGGCGCGGAAAAATGACCAGCGGCTCTGCCAATACTTTGCCTAGTACCGGCTTGCCCGCAGCAGCCAAGGGGTGCTGCTCTGGCAAGGCAAGAACCAAGGGCTCGGTCGCAATCGATTTGCGCGCCAGCTCGGGCGGCTCGAAGCCAGGGGAGTGGAGCATAAACCCGGCATCGATCTCGCCCCTGGCCAGCAACTGAAGTTGCACGTCGCCTGTGGCTTCAATCAACTCCAGCGTGATCTCGGGGTAGCGCTCACGAAAAGCCCGCACCCATTGCGGCAACAACAAAAACCCGACCGTTGACACAAAGCCCACGCTCAAACGACCGATTTCCCCGCCAGCTGCAGCTCTTGCGAGTACTGGCAGCGCAGTCGCTCTTGCCAGCAGCTCGCGCGCGGCAGGCAACAACGCCAATCCCGCTGCAGTCATTTGCACGCTGCGCTTGGTGCGGTCAAACAACTTGACCTGCAGCAGCACTTCGAGGTGTGCAATAGCCTGAGTCAACGGCGGCTGCGTCATATTCAGGCGCGCTGCTGCGCGGCCAAAATGCAACTCTTCTGCCAGCAAGACAAACTGGCTCCAAAGGCGCAGTTCGATCAAATGCGTTGCGCGCGGTGGTAAATTGG
>JANPDQ010000322.1:0-2424 GCA_031431575.1 Polaromonas sp. | reverse complement strand
CGGTGGCTGGATAGGCCACGGCATTGCGCGGGCGGGTGCCAGCGTAAGCGTGGTGGCGCGCGGCGCAACGCTTGACGCACTGCGCACAAACGGACTACAGCTGATTCAAGCTGGCAGTGTCACGGCGCAGGCGGTGGCGTGCAGTGCTGTACCACAAGACCTGGGCGTGCAAGATGTAGTGGTCATCAGCGTCAAAACTCCAGCGCTGGCCGCAGTCGCCAAAAGCGTCGCGCCACTGCTTGGCCCAAACACCATTGTGGTGACCGCAATGAACGGGGTGCCGTGGTGGTTTTTGCAAGGGTTTGGTGGCGCGTTTGCTGGGCACGGCCTCACGTCTGTTGACCCGCACGGGCATATCGCCAGCAGCATTGCGCCGCAGCACATTGTGGGCTGCGTCGTGCATGCCAGTTGCTCAGTCGATGCGCCTGGGGTCGTGCGCCACCACTTCGGCAACAAGCTGATTATTGGCGAGCCATCAGGTGTTGCTACCGCTCGCATCGCGCAGCTTGCGGCGCTTTTTGCAGCGGTGGGTTTTGAGGTCGATGTCTCAGCGCAAATTCAAAAAGACATCTGGTTCAAGCTGTGGGGAAACATGACGGTCAACCCCGTTAGCGCGCTGACAGGCGCCACCACCGATTTGATTTTGAACGACGATCTGGTGCGCGGTTTTATATCCAGCGTGATGCTTGAAGCCAAAGAAATTGGCGCGCGGCTGGGCATACACATTGACCAGCAACCCGCTGACCGCCATGCGGTCACGCTGAAATTAGGTGCTTTCAAAACTTCGATGTTGCAAGACGTTGAAGCAGGCAAAGCGGTGGAGCTTGACGCGCTGGTCAGCGCCGTTAAAGAGCTGGGCAGCATGACCCAGGTGCCCACGCCGTTTACCGATGCGCTGTTGGGGCTGAGCCGCCTGCAAGCCCGGGTACGCGGGCTGTACGCATAGGTGGCACGCATGTTGCGCGTAGGCCGAAAGCGCAACCCGCAGCGCCCTGCCCAAATATGTGCGACATTAAATTCACGTTATTTTTACGAAAGCGATTCATGTTCAAACTCAACCGATTGATCACCGCCACCTTGCTTGCAACTGCCTTTGCTGCAGCGGCCACATTGCCTGCCCACGCCAAAACCTTCAAGTTCGCCCGCGCTGCCGACATGTCAACCTGGGACATTCACGCCCAAAACGTCGGCGTGAACAACACCATGCACGCCGCCGTGTACGACACGCTGATTGAATACGACAGCAAAACCTTCAAGCCCCGCGCGTCGCTAGCCACTGAGTGGAAGCAGATTTCCCCCACGCAACTGCGCCTGACGCTGAGGCGCGACGTGAAGTTTTCTGACGGCTCTGACTTTGTTGCGGCTGACGCCAAGTATTCACTCGATCGCGCCAAGGCAAAAACATCCAACTTCACGGTGTACGCGCTGGGCATGGACCGGATAGAAGTCGTCAACGCCACCACGCTCGATATTTTTTCAACCGTACCCAACCCGGTGCTGCTCAACCAGCTTACCGAGCTGCGCATCATGAGCAAAGCCTGGGCCGAGAAAAACAACTCGGTAGAACCCAAAGACATCAAAACAAAAGACGAAAGCTTTGCGCACCGCAACGCGCTGGGCACTGGCCCGTTCATGCTGAAAACCTGGACACCCGACCAACGCTCAACTTTGGTTGCCAACCCCAATTGGTGGGGCAAAGGCAAGTACCCGACCAACGTGACGGAAGTGGTCTACACACCGATTAAATCTGACGCGACCCGCATGGCCGCGCTGCTGTCGGGCGAGGTTGATTTTGTGCTCGACCCCGCGCTGCAGGACCTCGCTCGCGTCAAGCAAAACGCCGATCTCAAGGTGCTCGAAGGCCCCGAGAACCGCACCATTTTTTTAGGCATGGACCAGTTTAGAGACGAGCTACCCAACTCCAGCGTGAAAGGCAAAAATCCACTCAAAGACGTGCGCGTGCGCAAGGCGCTGTACCAGGCCATTGACATTGAGGGGATTAAAAAAGTGGTGATGCGTGACCTGGCCGAGCCCAGCGGCGCGATGGTTGCCAAACAAGTCAACGGCTGGACGGCCAAGGCCAATGTGCGCTTTCCGTACAACGTGGCTTCAGCGCAAAAACTGCTGGCTGATGCTGGCTACCCGCAGGGCTTTGAAGTCGACTTTGCCTGCAGCGCAGGCCGCTACATCAATGACGAACAACTGTGCCAAGCCATCACGGTGCAGTGGGCCAAAATAGGCGTGAAAGCAAAGTATCGCAGCCTGCCATTTGCCACCTACTTCCCCATGATTCAGCGCAACGAAGCCAGCATTTATCTGCTGGGCTGGGGCGTACCAACGTTCGATGCTTTCTACAGTTTGCAGTCATTGATTCGCACCGTGGGCGCAGGCGGCGACGGCAACTTTAATCTGGGCCGCTTCAGC
>JANPDQ010000321.1:0-3292 GCA_031431575.1 Polaromonas sp. | reverse complement strand
GTCAATGATGATGGCCGCGCCGCCAATGCCGTAGCCCTCATAACGCACTTCTTCATACTGCACGCCTTCCAGGCTGCCGGTGGCTTTGGCAATGCCGTACTTGACGTTTTCAAGCGGCATATTGGCAGCCTTGCCTTTTTCAATCGCCAGCCGTAGGCGCGGGTTGGTGGCCGCATCACCCCCACCCAGCCGGGCGGCCACCATGATCTCGCGCATCACGCGGGTCCAGATGCGCTGGCGTTTTTCGTCCTGCCTGCCCTTGCGGTGCTGAATATTCGCCCATTTACTGTGACCTGCCACGGTGATCCTTGAAATAATGATGATGTGTAGCTTGAATTTTGCTTTACGCTACAAATGCCGATTGTTTTACATTTTACTTTTTCACCGCAGGACATCCCATGGCTGAGCCCCTTTTAATTGCCAAAAATGCTGTAACCACATGCGCATTGCTGCCCGCACTGGCCAACCGCCACGGCCTGATCACCGGCGCGACGGGCACTGGCAAAACCGTTACGTTGCAAACGCTGGCTGAAAACTTCTCAAAAATCGGTGTGCCAGTGTTTATGGCCGACGTCAAAGGCGACCTGACCGGCATCAGCCAAGCCGGGAAAATTGGCGACAAGATGGCCGGTATTTTGAAAGAGCGCGGCATTGACACACCCTTGTCCGCCGCCTGCCCCGCTACGCTTTGGGACGTGTTTGGCGAACAGGGCCACCCTGTGCGCGCCACCATTTCCGACATGGGCCCGCTGCTGCTGGGCCGCATGCTGAACCTGAATGAAACCCAGGCAGGCGTGCTGAACATCGTCTTCAAAATTGCTGACGACAACGCGATGCTTTTGCTGGACTTAAAAGACCTGCGCGCCATGCTGCAGTACGTGGGCGACAACGGTAGTGAGTTCACTACGCAATACGGCAATGTGAGTGCTGCCAGCGTGGGCGCCATTCAGCGCGGCTTGCTGCAAATTGAAAGCCAGGGCGCTGACAAGTTCTTTGGCGAGCCGATGCTCAACATCAGCGACTTCATGCAAACGACTGATGGCAAGGGAATCATCAACATTCTGGCTGCCGACAAGTTGCTCAACGCACCCCGCTTGTACGCCACATTTTTGCTGTGGATGCTGTCAGAGTTGTTTGAACAACTGCCCGAAGTCGGCGACCTGGAGCAACCCAAGCTGGTGTTCTTTTTTGACGAAGCGCACCTGTTGTTCAACGAAGCGCCGAAGGTGCTGGTTGAGCGCATCGAGCTGGTCGTGCGCCTGGTGCGGTCCAAAGGCGTGGGGGTGTATTTCGTTACGCAAAACCCGCTGGACATTCCTGACTCTGTGTTGGCCCAGCTCGGCAACCGCGTCCAGCACGCACTGCGGGCGTTTACCCCGCGCGACCAAAAAGCCGTAAAGGCCACCGCGCAAACCATGCGGCAAAAAGCCGGCCTGGACATCGAAACCGCCATTACCGAGCTGGCCGTGGGCGAAGCGCTGATCAGCCTGCTCGACGCAAAAGGCCGCCCCACTGAAACTGAGCGTGTGTACGTGTTACCGCCCGGGAGCCAAATTGGGCCAATCACGCCTGAGCAGCGCAAGGCATTGCTGGCAAGTTCCCTGGTTGCTGGCGTGTATGAAAAAACGGTTGACCGTGAATCTGCACATGAAAAACTGCAAGTCCGCGCGGCAGCAAGCGCCGCCACAGCCCAAACTGCTCCCAACGGCGGCGCTGCGGGCCAAACCGATTCCGGCGGCATCATGGGTGGCCTGAAAGACGTGCTGTTTGGCAGCACCGGGCCACGCGGCGGCGCGCGCGAAGGCCTGGCGCAAACCATGGCCAAGTCGGCAGTGCGCACCATGGGCACAACCGTCGGCAGGCAAATCATTCGCGGTGTGCTGGGCAGCTTGTTTGGCGGCCGCCGCTAGCATTTTTAAAGAATTTATAAGGATTTTTGTATGTCAAACGTTCACCTGATCAACCATCCGCTGGTGCAGCACAAGCTTACGTTGATGCGGCGCAAAGACGCGTCAACCAACACCTTTCGCACGCTGCTCAACGAGCTTTCAAGCCTGATGGCCTATGAAGTCACGCGCGACATGCCGCTGCAAGACGTTGAGATTGAAACCCCGCTGGAGACCATGACGGGCAAGATGATCGACGGCAAAAAGCTGGTGTTCGTGTCGATCTTACGGGCGGGCAACGGCATTTTGGAGGGCATGCTGAGCGTGGTGCCCGGCGCACGCGTCGGCCACGTGGGCCTGTACCGCGACCCGGCCACGCTGCAGGCGGTGGAGTATTACTTCAAAATGCCAAGCGAAATGGCAGAGCGCGACATCATCGTGGTTGACCCAATGCTGGCCACCGGAAACTCAGCCATCGCGGCGATTGACCGCCTGAAAAAACTCAACCCCAAGTCGATCAAATTCGTTTGCCTGCTGACCTGCCCCGAAGGCATCGCCGCGCTGCAAAAAGCCCATCCCGACGTGCCGATTTACACCGCAGCCATTGACCGTCAGTTAAATAGCCACGGCTACATCTTGCCGGGGCTGGGGGATGCTGGGGACCGCATTTTTGGAACGAAATAGCCTTTTTTAATGCCAAATTAGCCTCTAGCGCAATAAATACAGGCGCTAGCAGCTATTTATTTAATAGTGAGTTGTTATCCATGACGAGTTACTGGCTCATGAAGTCTGAACCCAGCGAATGCTCGGTTGACGATGCGCTGGCTGCCACAGACTCGACCGTGCCTTGGGTGGGCGTGCGCAACTACCAGGCGCGTAACTTCATGCGTGATGCCATGCGGGTCGGCGACGGTGTGTTTTTTTACCATTCAAGCTGCGCAGAGCCGGGCATTGTTGGCATTGCGCGTGTGGCGTCAACGTCCTACCCTGACCCGACGCAGTTTGAGCCTGAGTCGCCTTACTTCGACCCCAAATCAAAACCCACCGAGCCGCGCTGGCTGCTGGTGGATGTGCAGGTGGTCAAAAAGACGCGCAACCTGACGCTGCCAGAATTGCGGGCGACACCAGAGCTGGCTGAACTGATCGTGCTGAAAAAAGGCAGTCGCCTGTCGATTACGCCGGTTGAAGCGGGGCACTGGCAGGCGATATCCAAACTATTGGGAGCTTGAAGTACGCTATATATTCAGGAGCTTCTTGCGCCTGTATTCATTGCGCTAGAGGCCTAAAACGCTTCAAATATGGCTGTTTTTTGCTTCCAGCAGCCTCACCAGCGCCCACAGCACGCGATTGGCTGGCGTGGTGATTCCCAGCGCTTGCCCGCGCTGCACCACAAAGCCATTGAGGTA
>JANPDQ010000320.1:0-2049 GCA_031431575.1 Polaromonas sp. | reverse complement strand
GCCCGGTTGTCACATGCGCTGGTGCATGGCTTTAACGAGCACATCGTGCCCGACACTGAAGAGGTATGGAAACAGATTGAGCTTGAAGGCGGCAGGCCGCTGCACGTCATTGAAGGCCCGTTGATGGACGGCATGAACGTGGTCGGTGATTTGTTTGGCCAGGGCAAGATGTTTTTGCCGCAGGTGGTCAAAAGCGCACGCGTGATGAAGCAGGCAGTTGCGCATTTGCTGCCCTACATTGAAGCTGAAAAACTGCTACTCGAAGCGGCAGGCGGCGACGTGAAAACCAAAGGCAAAATCATCATCGCCACAGTAAAAGGCGACGTACACGACATCGGCAAAAACATCGTCACCGTGGTGCTGCAGTGCAACAACATTGAAGTGGTGAATATGGGCGTGATGGTGCCGTGCCATGAGATTTTGGCGCGTGCCAAAGTCGAAGGCGCAGACATTGTGGGCTTGAGCGGCTTGATTACGCCCAGCCTCGAAGAAATGCAGTACGTCGCTGCCGAAATGCAAAAAGACGACCACTTTCGCATCAAGAAAATCCCATTGTTGATCGGCGGGGCAACCTGCTCACGCGTGCACACCGCGGTAAAAATCGCACCGCATTACGAAGGCCCGGTGGTGTATGTGCCTGATGCATCCCGCAGCGTGAGCGTGGCGCAAAGTTTGCTGTCTGACAACGCTGCCAAATACATTGATGAGCTGAACCTTGACTACAACAAGGTGCGCGAGCTGCACGCCAACAAAAAGCAAACGCCGATGTGGACGCTGGCCAAAGCCCGTGCAAATGCAACCGCAATGGACTGGTCAAGCTACACACCGCCAGTGCCCAAATTCATCGGCCGCCGTGTGTTCAAGAACTTTGACTTGGCCGAACTAGCCAAGTTTATTGATTGGGGCCCGTTTTTTCAAACCTGGGATTTGGCTGGGCCGTTCCCTGAAATTTTGAAAGACGAAGTGGTGGGCACAGAAGCCGTGCGCGTGTATGCCGACGCCAAGCGCATGCTGACCCGTTTGATCGAAGGCCGCTGGCTGACGGCCAGCGCCTTGATGGGGCTGTACCCTGCCAACAGCGTGGGCGATGACATTGAAATCTACACCGATGAGAGCCGTACAGAAGTTGCCATGACCTGGCACGGCATGCGCCAGCAAACCGAGAAAACCGCAATTGACGGCGTCATGCGGCCCAGCCGCTGCCTTTCAGACTTTGTGGCGCCGAAGCTGATCGCTCCTGAATTAATAGCTGCTCGCGCCTATGAAATGGACGCTACAGGCACAAAAGGCTTAAAAAGTGCTGTTTTGCCGGACTATATAGGCGTCTTTGCCGTTACCGCGGGCCTGGGCGCGGAGAAAAAAGAAAAGTACTTCAACGACGACAACGACGACTACTCGTCCATCATGCTCAAGGCGCTGGCCGACCGTTTGGCCGAAGCGTTTGCAGAGTGTTTGCACCACCGCGTGCGGCAAGACCTGTGGGGCTACGCGCCCGCTGAAGGCTTGAGCGTCGATGAAATGATTGGTGAAAAGTACCAAGGCATTCGCCCCGCCCCTGGCTACCCGGCCTGCCCCGACCACAGCGTGAAAAAGCAGATGTTTGAATTGCTGGGCGCGGCGGATATTGGCATGGCGCTTACTGAAAGCCTGGCGATGACGCCCGCTGCCAGCGTGAGTGGCTTCATGCTCAGCCACCCCGATGCAACTTACTTCAACGTCGGCAAAATTGCTGACGACCAACTGCAAGATCTGGCCAAACGGCGCGGCGAAAAAGCCGAAGACCTGGCGCGGTTGCTGGCACCGAATCTCTAGAAGAGTTTTGCCTGCCCACGTAAGCGGCGCATTACAAAATGACACGCAGCTTTACCTGCGTCTGTGTTCTTTCGGTGGCCTCAAGCGTTAAAAGTTCATCACGCCCTGCATCTCGCGGGGCTTGAAGCGATCGTTAAAAAGATCGGCACAACACTTTTACCGAAAAGGGCACACGCCATGACCACAGCTATTGAACATTTGCAACCGGGCCAACAAAGCGCGTCCAGCTCAGCCAAG
>JANPDQ010000319.1:0-3138 GCA_031431575.1 Polaromonas sp. | reverse complement strand
GCTGAGCCGCTCAAATTTGTCACGCTGGCCTGCAACCGCCGCTTGACACCCGCAACCAAGGTGCAGCTGGTGTACGGCAAAGGCGTGAGCACGCCCAGCGGTGTGGCTAACTCAGTTGAAAAGCGCTTTAACTTCACTGTGCGCGAACCGTTTGCGGCCAGCTTTACTTGCGAGCGAGAAAACGCGCAATCGGCCTGCCTGCCAATTCGCCCGATGAGCCTGAACTTCAACGCACCCGTGCCGCGCAAACTGGCCGAAGCGATTCGTTTGACTTCCGGCAAAGAGTCGCTCAAACCGACATTTGATGCCGATGGTGATGCGGCCGACGTGGTGAACAACATCACGTTCAAACCCGTTTTTGCAGAAAGTACTTCGTTCAAGCTGGAATTGCCCAAGGGATTTAAAGATGCGTCTGCCCGAGACTTGCGCAACGCCGACATTTTTCCCTTAACCGTTGCCACCGCCGCCATGCCGCCACTGGCCAAGTTTTCAGCCGCGCCCTTCGGCATCGTTGAGCGCTATGCCGAGCCCGGCAGCAAACCAGGTGACATGGCTTTGCTGCCCGTGACGCTGCGCAACGTTGAAGCTGCGCTGCTGGCAAAAACGCTGTCACCCGGCCAAGTCAACACACTGCAACCCAAGACCGATGCAGAGATCATTGCCTGGTTTAAAAAGGTCAAGCGTTACGACAACTACGAGGTGCCGCGCAGGCTGGCCGCGCAAGACATCAGGGGCGCGCTGCCCAAAGTTTTAGACAAGCGCGACAAGGACTCGGTTCAATCGCGCATGGTGTCGCTGCTCAATGGCCAGGCAGGCGTAAAAACCCTTGATTTGCCGAAGCCCCTGGGCAGCGAACGCAGCGCCGGGCCGCCCCAAGCAAGTTCAGCCCCCTCGGGGGGCAGCGCAGTACACGAAGCGACAAGCGTGGGGGTAAACATCTTGCGGCCGTTTGAAGTTGTTGGTATTCCCCTGCCGGCAGGCTTTCACGTGGTCGAAATTGCTTCCGCAAAATTAGGCGGCTCGCTGCTGGACGAGCGCTACGGCGGCGCCCGCACGATGTACGTTCGCACGTCGGCGCTGGTGACCAATTTGGGCGTGCACTTCAAGCTGGGCCGCGAAAACGCGATGGCGTGGGTCACCACGCTGGACAAAGGCGCAGTAGTGCCAAACGCGCAGATAGCCGTGTCAGACTGCACCGGAAAAGAAGTAGCCAAAGCCACGACCAACGCACAGGGCATTGCCTACTTGACAGGACTCACTTCCGACCCGGCGCGCTGCGGCGGGGACGACGGCGGCAATGCGTATTTCGTGAGCGCGCGTGCTGCTGACGATTTGGCCTTTACGTGGAGTGACTGGCACAAAGGCATTGAGCCGTGGCGCTTTAACGTGCCGACCAGCAACGACACGCGCCCCGATGAGCGGGCCCACACCATCTTTGACCGCACGTTGCTGCGCGCTGGTGAAACGGTGTCGATGAAGCATGTTCTACGGCTTGAGACCAGCAAAGGTTTTGGCCTTGCCCCGGTCCAGCCTGTAACGCTGGTGATCACCCACGTCGGCAGCGGCCAGCAATACACACAGGGCATCACGTGGAGAAAGACGGCCAACGGCGGGCAAAGTGCCGAAAACACGTTTGCCATACCGCCAGCAGCCAAACTCGGCATCTACCAGGTCGAGCTGAAACCGGTGGACGAGGAAAAGAACAAAAGCTTTAGCAGCGGCCAGTTCAGAGTCGAAGAGTTCCGCCTGCCGGTGCTTGAAGGCCGCATCACACCGGTTGAAAAGAAGGCGCTGATCAACGTTAAAACCGTGCCGACCGACGTACAAATCAACTACGTGGCGGGCGGCGGCGCGGTGAACCTGCCCGTGCGCGTGTCTGCCTTGGTGCGCGGTAAAACACTGAGCTACAGCGACTACGAGGACTTCAGCTTTTCCGCACCGCGCGGCAAGGCGGCAAGCCGTTCTGAGGGTGAAGAAGAAGAAACTGCCTCGCAAGACCAGAAAGTGATTGCCGACAAAATGGCGCTGACCCTGGATAAAAACGGCGCAGGCAAACTTACCATTGCCGATGTGCCCCCAGCCGCGCAGCCGAAAGAATTGCTGCTGGAGGCAACCTACTCAGACCCGAACGGTGAGGTGCAAACCATACGTAGCACGAACACGCTGTGGCCTGCGGGCGTGGTTGCGGGTATCAAGACCGAAGGCTGGGTATCGAGCTCGCAAAAGATAAAATTTCAGGCCCTGGCATTAGACGTTTCAGGCAAAGCAGCGGCGGATGTTTCGCTCGATGTCAAAGCCGTAGCGCGCATCGTCACCACCAGCCGCAAGCGCATGGTGGGCGGCTTCTACACCTACGACAACAAAACCGAAATCAAGGACTTGGGCCAGGTGTGCAGCGGCAAAAGCGACGCGCGCGGGCTGCTGCTGTGCGAAACCAAACTGGGCGAAGCCGGTGAAGTAGAACTGATCGTTACAGCAAAAGACAAAGACGGCAATACCATACAAGCCGCCAGCTCGGTGTATGTGACGAAGCAGGGCGAGCTGTGGTTTGGCGGTGAAAACCACGACCGGATGGACGTGCTGCCAGAAAAGAAAAGCTACCAGCCGGGCGACATGGCCAAGTTCCAGGTGCGCATGCCTTTCAGGTTTGCGACGGCGCTGGTCGCTATTGAGCGTGAAGGCATCATTGAAACGCAAGTGGTGCAGCTCAATGGGCAAGACCCGACCATCAGTTTAAAAATCAAGGAAGGCTGGGGGCCCAACGTGTACGTCAGCGTGCTGGCGCTGCGTGGCCGCCTGCGTGAAGTGCCGTGGTACAGCTTTTTTACCTGGGGTTTCAAAGCGCCCAAAGAATGGTGGACATCGTTTTGGGTTGAAGGCCGCGAGTACGTGGCACCCACTGCGCTGGTCGATTTGAGCAAGCCCGCGTTCCGATTGGGTGTGGCTGAAATTCGTGTTGGCACCAAGGCGCACCAACTGGATGTGAGCGTGAAGGCCGACAGGGAAAGCTACGCCGTGCGCGGCCAAGCCAAGGTCACGATTGCCGTCAAGCTGCCCAACGGCCAGCCCGCAGCCAACGCTGAGGTGGCGCTTGCCGCCGTTGACCAAGCGCTGCTAGAGTTGATGCCCAACGACTCA
>JANPDQ010000318.1:0-2264 GCA_031431575.1 Polaromonas sp. | reverse complement strand
CTGTACCAGTTGTGGCTAAACGTCACGGCCAACGGCTTCATTCCATAAACCTTGGTGAGAACGTGCAGCTGAAAAGTGCTGTCTTTGCCACCGCTGATGGGAATAATGCAGTCGTAGTTGTTGCCTGCACTGGCCTTGGCGGCTTCAAGCGTGCGGCGCAAATCGCGCTCTCGTTCGGCCCAGTCAATATGAATTTTCTGCTCGGCCGACTGGCACGCCTGGCACACGCCAAGCTCGTCGAAGACCACGCCTTCTTGCGTTTGCGGCACACAGCAGCGAATGCAATATTGAAGATGTGGAAAAGGCTTGCCAGCGGGCGCAGCATCTGACGGCACGGACGGCGTCAAGCGCGACATGGGCGTGCCGTCATACTTGCGTGGCTCGGTTGTCATGCTGGCACTCCTGTCTTGCGCATCAAAAACCAGGTAATGTCATCTTGCGGCATGACTGGGTCATTCCTGTAAATAAAGCCGTAGTCCACAAGGCGCAAGTCGGGGTAAGCGGTCATCAAATCACCCGCAAAATCGCGCTTGAAAAGCCGCTGCGAATGGCCCCGGTAACTGACTTCAACCGGACTCGGGTTGTAGTACTCTGCCACCAAAATATACTGCCCCGCGCTACGGTACAAGGCTTCATACACTTGTGGCAATTCGGTTGGGTTGATATGAATCAGCACCGTTTTAATCAGTACCAAGTCCCAAACTCGGGTTGGCTTGAAATCCAGTATTGAGCCGTGAACAACATGTTCAGGCGAAATAACTTTACCTAGCTGAGCGGCCGCCTGGTCATTGATCTCAATACCGTAGTGTTGCTGGTCGGGATACAGCAATTGCAGTGCTTTGAGGTTCATGCCCACATTGGCACCGAACTCCATCACGCTGGACACGCCGTGCGCTTGCCGCATGGCTCGAACAAAAAAGTCCAGGTTGTAGGCGAGCAGTTGCTGCCCCATGTTGCGCGCAATGTAATCGTCGCCAAACTCGCCCGCCCAGAACGATTCCTGTTCAGTTTTAAAAGTCATAAATTACTGTTCTTTCCATATTCTTGATTCGTTCAACGCTGCTGCAATAACTGCATCACGTGCTGCACAACTCTTGGTGTAGCAAGGCCTTGAGGCGGCAAAAGACCTGCGGCAATTGGCGGTACGTTCTCACGGTTCAGCACCGCCGTCAGCTCATCAAGCGATGATACCGACTCGCCCAGCCCGAGTTTGCCGTAGTCAAAGTCAAAATTAATGGCCCACGGCGAAAACGACAGGGCCAAAAGCCGTTTACCGATTAGCACGCCCTCAAAGCCTACTGTGCTGGTTTGCGTTACCACGCAGTCCACCGCATGCAGTTGCGGGTGCAAAGAATCGTTGCGCGGGTTGCTGACGTAAACGCGTTCTTGCGCCGCCAAGTCAGGAAATAAGTGGTACTGATTGGGGTGGTAACGCACAACCAAGGCCACGTTTTCATCGGTGGCGACCCAGGCGCGCAGTTGCTGCTCGACCAGTACGCCCAATCCAGCGCCGAGGTAGTGCGGCGGCACGTTTGGCGCGGCTTCTTCCAGGTTGCCCGCCCACATGACTACGTATTTGTCTTGCCAGCCCATGCTGCGCTTCCAGTCAGCACCAAGTTGCGCCTGAACTGGGTCAAACAATTTGTCGTAAGCCGGGCAACCCGTGACCACAACCCGGTCAGCATCAATTCCCGCATCAAGCAAGTTACTGCGGGCAAACTCTGACAGGACTGTGATGCGGTCAGCAAACACGGTGTTGCGGCGAAAGTTGTCGTGCGGCAATGCGAACAAATCCATCATGGTCATGGTGGGGATGCCCCGCGACACGCCAGCTTCTATGGCAGCTTGCTCGGACCTGGGCGACGCCGTACTGATGATCAGGCCCGGACGCAGTTCATCAATGACTTTGCCGATAAAGTTCAGTGGCAAAAATGCTCTCCTGCCGCCTTCAGCGTAAAGCCGGTGGGCTTCTTGCAGACCAAACCGCTCAACCCAATCTAAAAAATTGATACCAAGGTAGGCAATGCTTTCAGACTCGTCCACATCGGGATGGTTGTTGCCTGCAATAAGCTCACGCCCAAAGGCTAGCGCACGTTCGCTGTCCACCAAGTGCAGATAGTCCCGGTAACTCACCGGGTTCAGCCCCATGGCCTGCGCCTGCTTCAGGCCGAGGGTCAACGCCATTACCACCACCGCTACGCCGCGCTCGCGCAACGCAGCGACCACCGGCGCCACTTTGGCGACGTGTCCGTTGCCATACGTGA
>JANPDQ010000317.1:0-6743 GCA_031431575.1 Polaromonas sp. | reverse complement strand
CAGTGAGTTGCTTTTTCAGGCCTTCCATCTGCCTTTGCAGGTTCTTGACATCTTTACTGAGCTTGCCGGCCATTGCAAATGCTATCAAGCCAAACGTGAAGCCGAGAATTGCGAATGTTTGCATATTGACCTCGAGTGAAGTAATTTTTCAAGATTGAACAGGCATCAGCTTTAGATGCAGTAATCATTTCAACGCCCGTCCACCCGGCTCCTTGTTCACTATGCCGACTTTTGGCGTTGGGGGTGGCGCCAGCTTACAGCGCTGGTCTGTGGCGGGCAGCTTCAGGTTGATAAGGTAGTCGGCCACGATGTTGTCAACACATGCGTTGCCGGCCGTCAGGGCCACACCGTGCTGTTCTCCCTCGACGGTGAGCAGGCTGGCACCTAGCGTTTTGGCCAGACTGATGCCGCCCGCGTGCGGGGTGGCTGGGTCACGGGTAATCGACACGACGAGGGTTGTGGGCAGCCCCAAGATGTTCTGGGCGTACGGGTAACCGACGGTGGGCAACACCGGCCAATGCTCACAGAGGTCGCGGGCGTTGACGGACCGGCCATGGTTAAGGAAGGGCGCAACCTTGAAAACGTCGCGCGTCATTGCGCTCTCTTGGGCGGGCGTGTTGCGTTCTTCGTCAAGGCAGTTGATGGCCAGCAGAGACTCCAAGCCATTGCCATAACTCCCGTCGGCACGGCGCTGGCTAAGCAGGTTACGCAAAAACAGAAGCGTGTCGCCGCGTCCGCCCTTAAGTTCGGTCAGGCCCAGGATGATCGCGGGCCACCCTGCCTCGCTGTACAGGGCGGCCAACACGCCCTCAATTGCGGTGGTGTACGTGACCCTGCGGCCGTCTGCTGTGGTGATCGGTTTGTCGATCAGGGGTTGCATGAGCTGCTGGAAGATGGCGGGGGCTTGCCGCGGATCGGTGCCCAGTGGGCAACCACGGGACTTGGCGCAAAAAACTGCCATGTTGTCGAAGGAGCTTTGGAAGCCCGCGAACAGGACGAGGCGACGCGCTGTGGTGCCAAGGGTGGGATCCAGCGCGCCGTCGAGCACAAGAGCCCGCACGTTCTGCGGAAAGGCTTCGGCGTAACTCGCGCCAAGCCGCGTGCCGTAGCTTTGCCCAACAAAGCTGAGCTTTGTATCGCCGAGCACCGCGCGGAGCACGTCCATGTCGCGCACCACATCGCGCGTGCCCGCGTTCGCCAGTACGTCCTCGCCGCCGGATCTTGCAGCGCAGTTCTGGTAGAACTGACGGGTCTTGTCCTCGCTGTAATCAGCGCCCCCGGAGTTGAACGAGTTAACCATCACGTCGGCCTCTCGCTGGGCATCCGTGAAGCAGTTAAGGGCTGGTGTTGATGCCGCAACCCCGCGTGGGTCAAAGCCGATCAGGTCAAACTGCTGGGTGACCGGGTGCTCACCCAGCTTGGTTGCCACAAATGCTGCGTGGCTCATCCCGGGGCCACCGGGGCCGCCAGGGTTGACCAGCAGCGAACCGATTCGTTTGCCAGGTTCGCCCTTTGCGGGTACGCGCAGCAGGGCAATCTGCGCTGTGCGACCGCCGGGGTTCGTGTAGTCGAGCGGAACCTCCACGCGGGCGCATTCGTAAGCGTCGCTGGCGAAGGTCTTCGCATCGGCGTCGGTGGTGGCGTAGCTTTTACACGCGCCAAAGGTCAGCTTTTGTTTGTAGTAATGGTCGAGCGCTGCCGGAATACCTCCCAGCCTGGATGGCTGGTCAGGTCCGGACTGGCCGCATGCGCCAAGCACCAGAGTGACCACGCCAATCATTACCGCCCTGACTATTGGTGCGCTTCCAATGTGGTGTGCGCCGTTCTGGCAGCGCAGCATCGCCATCTTGCGAGCAGGATCAGTCGGCGCCGAGCCGGGCATCAGCGCTGCATGATTTTGCGTACTTTCAGAATAAATATGAGTCATGGGGACAGCCTGTTTCGCGGGGTGAATTGTTTAACGTTCGTAAAGCATCGGCAACACGCCATGGTCTGTCTACAAGTGAAAAACTCTGGACAGCATTCACCACCCTTACGCTCTTTTTTGCGTCGATCACAACGCTGCCTTCACATCCAGCCCCGTAAAGTGCGCAGCAAAGGCCCACATGTCGGCAGTCTCTTCAATCATCTTGTCAGTGGGTTTGCCCGCGCCGTGGCCTGCACGGGTTTCAATGCGGGTCAAGTGCGGTTTGTCGCCAATATCCGCCGCCTGCAGGGTTGCAACGTATTTGAAGGTGTGGGCAGGAACCACGCGGTCGTCTGTGTCGGCTGTGGTGGCAAGAATCGCTGGATAGGCCTGGCCGGGCCGGATGTTGTGGTACGGCGAATACTTCAAAAGGTTGCGGAAATCTACTTCTTTGGCTGGGTCGCCATATTCATCCACCCAAAGTTTTCCGGCGGTAAATTTGTCGAAGCGCAGCATGTCCAGTACACCCACTTGCACCAGCGCAGCGGCAAATAAATCTGGCCGCTGGTTAACCACCGCGCCCATTAGCAGGCCGCCGTTTGATGCACCTTGTATGGCCAGGCCATTGACGGTGGTGATGTCCTGCGCTTTCAAGTATTCACCGGCAGCAATGAAATCATCAAACACGTTTTGCTTGTTTAGTCGGCGGCCTGCCTCGTGCCACGCTCTGCCATATTCGCCGCCGCCGCGAATGTAAGCCACTGCAAACACACCGCCTTGTTCAACCCACGCCAACATAGGGGGCGCAAAGCCGGGCACATCCACCAGGCCGTAGCCGCCGTAGGCATACAGCAGGGTCGGCGCCGGGCCGGTGACGTTCTTGCGCCGCACCAAGAGCATCGGTATGCGCGTACCGTCTTTTGAGTTGTAAAACCGCCGCTCAACGGCAATCTGCGCAAGGTCAGTCGCCACTTTTGCCTCACTCCACACGCGTGCAGTGTTGCTCGCCACGTCGTACCGGTAAATGACACCCGGGGCATTGAAGCTGGTGAAGCCGTAAAAGGTTTCGCTGCTCTCCAAAGTACCGTCAAAACCAATGGCGGTACCAATGCCGGGCAGCGTGACAACGCCATCAGGCTTGCCTTCGAGTGTGTAGCGCCTGACTTCCGTTTTCATGTCTACCAGGTACATCACCATCAGTCGGCCACCAACCAGGGACGCGCCATTCATCAGCGCGTCTTGCTCTGGTAGCAAGGCTGTCATGGCGGGCTTCGTGGATTTAGCGCTCTTATTGCCGTTTAAAGTGGCCATGTCCAAAGCAAGCACCTTGTAGCGCGGCGCATCTTTGTTTGTCATCAAAAAAAGTTTTGTCCCCACGTTGCCAACAATGCCCCATTGATCGTCAAAGCTGTCAATAAGCGCTATGGGTTTCCAGGCACCGCCTTGGGTGTCAATCATGGTGAGCTTGCTGCCGGTTGTGGCACGCATGGAGTTAATGGCGATGTAGCGCCCGTCTGCGGTGCTGGTTAAGGAGTGCATTAAAACGGGGTCTTCTGGGGTAGAAAAAACCAGTCGGTCTTGCGCTTGCGGCGTACCGAGTACGTGAAAGTAAACGGCGTGGTTTTGCATGTTCGCCTGAGCTGCTGCGCCTTCTTTTGATTCTGTTTCTGGTTTGGGGAAACGCGTATAAAAAAAGCCCGGCAGGCCCTTGCCCGCGCCAGTAGCCCAGACGATGGTGGTGAATTTTGCCCACATAAGTTCATCGCCCAGCACGGTAGCCGTGTCCACGTCCAGCACCTTGATCGTGCGCCCGTCCGCACCACCATCTTGCACCGCATAGGCCACATGTTTGCCGTCATTTGACGCTGCCCATTCAGCCAGCGCGTCGGCACCGTCTTTGGCCCAGGTGTTCGGGTCAATCAGCATGCGCCCAGGGCCATCTGCGGTGTCACGCACATACAAAATCCGCTGGTTGTCAGCGCCCGAATTGCGAAAGTAAAAATAGCGGCTGCCCTTTTTGACCGGAATGGTGAATCGTTCGTAGTTAAACAACTGCTTGAGTCGTTCCTTGAACACAACGCGGCCCGTCAGCGATGCGAGATAAGCGTTCATTACCTTGTTCTGCGACTCGACCCAGGCCGCGACTTCTTTATCAGTGCGCACATCGTTTTCCAGCCAGCGATAGGGGTCATTAATGGTCTGGCCGAAATGCTGCTCTACGACATCAATGCGCTTGGTTGGGGGGTAAGTGATCTTGGACACGGCGGCGGTATTTGTTGTGGGGGTGGTTTTGGAGCACCTCTTGCAAGAGGTAGGCCGCTGCCAGCAGCGGGGGAGTCAAAAACACTGCGCGGCGGCGGGTCATTTCATGCCTCTGGCAACCTGGCGGTGACCTTCAATTTAAAGTCAAAGCCGTACAACCAAGTAACGCCGATTCCTGTCAACGTGGGGTAGGGTGGCTCGCCCCAAAACTCATCTTTGACTTTGAAGAAAATTGGCATCAACTTTTCGGGGTCAACAATAAAGACGGTGAAGTCCACCACGTCATCGAACGTGCAACCTCCAGCCGCCAATACGCTGTTCAAATTGATAAACGCAAGGCGCATTTGTTTTTCGTGGTTTGGCTCCGGGCTGCCGTCGTCCCAAGTGCCGACTTGGCCAGAAACAAAAAGAAAGCCGCCAGACTTGACTGCAGCCGAATATTTATTGCGCTCGTAAAGTTCTTGCCTGCCAGCGGGGAAAACTGCAATTCGTTTGGTCATGTTTGGCTTTCTAACGTTGATGAGCCATAGGCTTGAAACGGTGAAAGGCGGCAGCCTTCAGGCTCGTGTCCGCAAGCTGTACCTCTGGAGTTTTAGACTAGTCCCAAAGTGCTGGCCGCATGCGTAGGCGCTGGCGCTGAATGTGGGTAATTTCCAAAATTGCAGCGCAGCAGTTGTAAGCCAGTGCATCAAGCGAATCTGCGCTTGCGTTGCGCACTGCGAGCAAAGTGCCCGTGAATAGCCAATTAGATAGTCGGTATGCAGCTATTAATTAAGGAGCTGCTTGCGCCCGTTTTGGTTGCGTTACAGGGCTAAATGACACATAAAACCGCATGTGCTTAGCGCTCTGGTCACTGATAGCCCGGGCTTGACTTTTTTGCCAACGGCTATCGACACATCAATTGCTGGTTCGCACTCATTACCGCCTTTCGGCATTCAAGCCTTGAGCCGCCAGCCGGTGTGAAAAATCCACCACACTGCGCCAATACATAGCGCCATGAAGCCCAGAATTGCGGCCACACTAATGCCAACATTCACATCGGCCACGCCATAAAAGCTCCAGCGGAAGCCGCTGATGAGGTACACCACCGGGTTAAGCAGCGCGATCTTCTGCCACACCGGCGGCAGCATGTTGATGGAATAAAAAGCGCCACCCAGAAAAGTCAGCGGCGTCACCACCCTTAGCGGCACCACCTGCAGCTTTTGAAAGTTGTCGGCCCACAGGCCGATGATGAAGCCGAACAGACTGAAGGTGACTGCCGTCAGCACCAGAAAGCAGAGCATCCAGAACGGGTGTGCAATTTCATAGGGCACAAATAGGCGCGCGGTCAGCAAAATCAGCAGCCCCAGCACAATCGACTTGCTGGCAGCCGCGCCGACGTAGCCCATCACCACTTCTACCGGCGACACCGGCGCTGACAACAGCTCGTAAATCGTGCCTGACCATTTGGGCATGTAGATGCCGAAGGCAGAGTTTGAAATACTTTCATTGAGCAGCGACAACATTATCAAACCGGGGATGATGAACGCGCCATAGCTGATGCCATCGATATCGCCCATGCGCGAACCAATGGCTGCTCCGAACACGACAAAATATAGTGAGGTGGAAATCACCGGCGCGGCGATCGACTGCGTCAGCGTGCGCAAGGTGCGCGCCATTTCAAACCGGTAAATGGCGCGGACGGCGTGCCAGTTCATGCGGCCTCCTCAGTGTCGGTTCGTGTGTCGGCGCTGGCGTGCACCAGGTTGACGAAAATATCTTCCAGCGAACTCTCGCTCGAATGCAGGTCCTTGAAGTCAATGCCGAGTTCGGCCAGCTGTTTTAGCAGCGCCGCAATACCGGTCTCCTCACGCTGCGTGTCGAAGGTATAGACCAGCGAATGCCCCTCGGCGGTCAGCTCCAGCGGCAGCCCGGCCAGTGCGTCGGGAAGTTGCTGCAGCGGCGCGCGCAAGCTCAACGTCAATTGCTTTTTGCCCAGCTTGCGCATCAGCACGGCCTTGTCTTCAACCAGAATCAGCTCGCCCTTGTTGATCACGCCGATGCGGTCGGCCATTTCCTCAGCCTCCTCAATGTAGTGCGTCGTCAAAATAATCGTGACGCCGCTGCGGCGCAACTCGCGCACCATGTCCCACATGCCCTTGCGCAGCTCCACGTCAACGCCTGCCGTGGGCTCGTCAAGAAACAAAATGCGCGGCTCGTGCGACAGCGCCTTGGCAATCAGCACGCGGCGCTTCATGCCGCCCGACAGCGCCATGATCTTGCTGTCCTTCTTGTCCCACAGCGACAGGTCGCGCAGCACTTTTTCAATATAGGCCGGGTTAGCCGGCTTGCCGAAAAGCCCACGGCTGAAGCTCACGGTTGTCCACACCGTCTCGAACGAGTCGGTCGACAACTCCTGCGGCACCAGTCCGATCTTTGAACGCGCCGCCCGGTAGTCGCTGGCAATGTCATGGCCATCGGCGACTACGCTGCCCGAGCTGGCCGTGACGATGCCGCAAATGATGCTGATCAGCGTGGTTTTGCCAGCGCCGTTAGGCCCGAGCAGGGCAAAAATTTCTCCGCGCTGAATGTCCAG
>JANPDQ010000316.1:0-2948 GCA_031431575.1 Polaromonas sp. | reverse complement strand
GGGTGGCTTCGTGCTGGACCATCGCCTGAGTGCCAACCAGTCGCTACAGCTCACCGCTTATTACGGCGAACGTGAAGTCACGCAGTACCAGTCGATTCCGGTGGCCACGCAAGCTGCTGCAACGCAACCTGGGGGGGTGATTGATCTGAGTCGTAGCTACTTGGGTTTTGATGCGCGTTGGGTCAATAAAATGCAGCTTGCGGGAACGCCCTTGACCTTGACCATCGGCGCTGCTTCGGACACGTTGAATGAAGACCGTAAAGGCTTTCAGAACTTTGTTGGCACAACACTGGGGGTTGAAGGCAGACTGCGGCGCGATGAGCGCAACACAGTCACCAGCGATGCTGTTTATGCGCAGGCGCAAGTTGCACTGGCTGAACGCTGGAGCGCTTCAGCCGGCTTGCGGCACACACGCCTGAAGTTCGACTCCAAAGACAACTACGTGGTGCCCGGCAACGGCGACGACAGCGGTGGTGCCCGCTTCAAGGCCACCACGCCGGCGTTGGGTTTGGTCTTCCATGCTTCAGACACGTTAAATGTCTACGCAGCCGTGGGGCGAGGTTTTGAGTCGCCTACATTGAATGAGCTGGCCTACCGGCCAAATGGCGCAACCGGATTGAATTTTGATTTGAAAGCCGCCACCAGCTTGCAATGGGAGCTCGGCGTGAAGGCCGAGCTTACGCCCCAATGGCGCTTGAACGCCGCGTATTTTGAAGCCAAAACCAGTAACGAACTGGCGGTGCTAAGCAACAGCGGTGGCCGCAGCACGTTTCAAAATGCAGGCACTACCCAGCGCAACGGAATAGAGGCGGCACTTAGAGGTCAGTGGGGTGGCGGGTGGTCGACGTATCTGTCGGCTACGGTGCTCAATGCGCAGTACAAAAGTGATTTTTTAACCTGCGTGGTTGCACCGTGCACGGTGCCCAATGTGCGGGTGGCCAGCGGCAACCGCCTGCCGGGCACACCTCGTGTAAGTCTGTTCGCTGAGCTGGGCTACCAGCATCGCCCGTGGGGCTTGGACGCCGGGCTTGAAATGCGCCACTCTGGCAAGGTGTTTGTGGATGACCGCAACACCGATGCAGCCCCCAGTGCCACCACTTTTAACCTGCGCGCTGCATTGACGCAAACCTCGGGACGGTGGACATTTAAAGAGTTTGTACGCATCGATAATTTCACGGACCGAAACTATATCGGCTCAGTAATAGTCAATGAAGGCAACCAACGCTTTTTTGAGCCCGCCCCAGGGCGATCTGCTCTGTTGGGTGTGACGGTACGCTACACGTTTTAGAGCCTTTGCCTGCACCCTGCGCGAGCGGAACAAACCTATGAGAGAAATGAAGTGACCTATGGAAAATCTTGATGTGATGGTGCTGCGCACGTTGCGCGACTGGCGCGCTGCGGGTAAGCGCGCGCTGCTGGCAACAGTGGTGCGCACGTGGGGCTCGTCGCCTCGGCCAGTAGGCTCGATCATGGCGCTGTGTGAGACCGGTGCGGTGGTGGGGTCAGTGTCTGGTGGTTGTATTGAAGATGATTTGATTTACCAATTCACGCAGGCCTATGTAAACGGCACAATGTCGCTTGACGCTAGCAAAGCCATTCCGTCAGGCCCGCCAAGGTTTGTGAAGTACGGCATCACCGCCGACGAAGCGCACCGCTTCGGCTTGCCGTGCGGTGGCACGCTTGAGCTGTTGCTGGAGTTTGACCCCGACGCGCATGCCCTGAGCCAATTGCTTGATTGCCTTGGGCAAGGTGTGCTTATGCAGCGCAGCGTTCAACTGGCCGATGGTGCAGCCACATTGAGCCAAAGCACCGCGCCAGCCGAGCTGAGTTTGTCGGCCACTGAATTGGTCAACACCTTTGGCCCTGAATACCGCATGCTGTTGATCGGTGCCGGGCAGCTGACGGAGTACCTCGCTACGATGGCGATATTCAGCGGCTTTGCGGTGACGGTGTGCGACCCCAGAGAGGAGTACCGAAGCGCCTGGTCCGTACCAGGCGTCACGGTAAAAAGCGAAATGCCTGACGAGGTAGTAATTGCTTTCAGGCCCGACCGCCGCAGCTGCGTGATCGCCCTGACGCACGACCCGAAGCTTGACGACCTGGCCCTACTGGAGGCCCTTAACACCGACGCCTTTTACGTAGGCGCAATTGGCTCACGCCGCAACAACCAGGCCAGGCACGAGCGCATGGCCGAGCACTTTAACGTCGGCCAGGCTTCGCTTGCCAAGCTGCGTGGGCCGATTGGTATTTACATCGGCAGCAAAACCCCACCAGAAATTGCTGTGAGCGTGATGGCCGAAGTGCTGGCGGTTAAAAACGGTGTGGTGCTGCCGCGTGATATGGAAGTGGCGCAGGCAAAAAACGAGCTGGCGGTGCCTGAAAACGATGCGGGTCTGCTGGTGTGTGGCGTGCAGCGTTAGGCGACGCGCGCGCCCACCAACCCCACCAACCCCACCAGCGCCCTGTACAGCTCATCCGGCGTCACAGGCTTGTGCAGCAGCGGCACGCTGCTGCACAGGTCTTCTCGCAAGCGCTCGGGCACTGTGTCGCCGGTAATCATCAGCGCGGGTATGTTTTGGCCCAGCAAGTCGCGTATTTCCCGTATCGCCCGGCCACCCGTGCGCTGCCCGCGCAGGCGGTAGTCGGTCATCAGTACAGCTGTCGTTTGAATATTGGCCAGCACCAATGCCTAGGAGCCTGGGCGGCAGAAGGCGTCGAAGCGAAAATTAGCCCCAGCGAGGCTAGTTTTTGTCGATTTCGCCGCCGAATATCGAGATATTTGGCAAGAAATTGGCGAAAAAAAGAACGCTGCGGTCAATTTGCAGCCGACGTTCCTTCTGCCGCCCAGGCTCCTAGCCCAAGAAATGTGCGCGCAAGCAGCTATAAATTTAATAGTAAACTGGTCTGCCCGACAGGGATCGAACCTGTGACCCTCAGCTTAGAAGGCT
>JANPDQ010000315.1:0-1536 GCA_031431575.1 Polaromonas sp. | reverse complement strand
TCAGGACGGGCGCGTTGCGCGGCAACTGATTGGCGAAGACTCGGAGATGGAAAAAGAGTACCTGGTGCGGGTCAGCTTGGGCGATTTACATGGTGAGAACCAGAACGTGCAGGCTTTGTTTGACCCCGAAAAGCTCAAGCTTCTGTGCCACGGCCTGAGCCTGGATGGCCAGCCGCTCAAGCCTGCACAAGTCAGCTGGCAAAACCCGGAGCAACTGCGCTTTGTGCTCAAGGAAGGCAAAAAACGTCAGATTCGCCGCATGTGTGAGCAGGTCGGCCTGTATGTGACGGGTTTAAAGCGGGTGCGAATTGGCCGGGTGAACCTGGGGCACTTGCCGGTTGGCCAGTGGCGCTATTTGATGCCACACGAGGGTTTTTAATAGCTATATATTCAGTAGCTGCTTGCGCCCGAATTTATTGATCAAAGTACTTATTTGACGGGTAAAAATAGCCGAATTTGAGCGAATTTAAGCTTATGGCATAGCTGTTTTAGCTCCCACAAGCTGTTTTCAGGCATTTTTTCGCCTTTTTTGATACATTTTAGGTCTGTAGCCCAATGAATATAGGCGTAAGCAGCTCCTAAATTTGTAGTAAGTTTGAGCCTTGTTTGCTAACAAGCACTACCGCCACTGTCAAGCGCCACAGCCAAGCGCCACAATCAGTCCATGACCAAACCCACCTTGCTCGACCAACTGAATAAACTGCCCACCTACCTGCATGTGTCAGACATTCAGGGCCTGAGCCAGTTGGCCACGCAGGGCGTGCTGGGCGTGACCGGCTTGGCTGAAAGCGTGCAGGGCAATGTGTACAAAGCCGTGGCCACGCCGTTTGGGCCGCTGGGGGCTAAATTTATTGACGCTGCGCCGGGCGCAAGTGGGGTAAAGCGCGGCGGGATCACGTCTTTGGTTTACGGTGGCGTCAAGGGCATCACGCGGTTGGCGGGCGGCACGGTGAACGCGGCTTTGACGCGCGCCGCACCCCTAATGACACAGCGCTTTGGTACACCCGCCTCGTCGCCAGAGCGTGAAGCGGTGCTATCGGCTGTCAATGGTGTGCTGGGCGACCAGCTCGTGGCCACGGCGAACCCACTCACCATTGCGATGAGCTTGCGCCATGAAGGTAAGCCCTTGCAGCTTGACAAAACTGCCTTGGTTCAGCGCTTGCCCCAATTAACTAATCCATCGACGGGTAAGTTGCTGGTGGTATTGCACGGCCTGTGCATGAATGATTTGCAGTGGACAACCGGGGGCAAAAATGATGCGGCATACAACCATGCCGATCTGCTGGCCAAAGCGCTGGGCTACACACCGGTCTACTTGCACTACAACACGGGGCTGCACACCTCCAGCAATGGCCAGCAGTTTGCCAATTTGCTGGAGGCGCTGCTTAAAGCCTGGCCGCAGCCCGTTGAAGACTTGACCCTGCTGGTTCACAGCATGGGCGGCCTGGTGAGCCGCAGCGCCTGCTACATTGCCGAGCAAACTGGCATGGCGTGGCGCAGCAAGCTGAAAAACATCGTGTTTTTAGGAACGCCCCA
>JANPDQ010000314.1:0-2855 GCA_031431575.1 Polaromonas sp. | reverse complement strand
TGAACGAGCGTGAATGCTCGATTCAGCGCCGCCACCAGAAGGTGATTGAAGAAGCGCCGTCGCCTTTTATTACCGACGCAACCCGCAAAGCGATGGGCGAACAAGCCGTGCTACTGGCCAAAGCTGTCAAGTACCAAAGCGCGGGTACGGTGGAGTTTGTGGTCGGCAAAGACCAAAGCTTTTACTTTCTGGAAATGAACACGCGCCTGCAAGTGGAGCACCCGGTGACCGAGTGCATTACCGGGCTGGACCTGGTGGAGCTGATGATTCGGGTGGCGGCTGGTGAAAAACTGCCACTTGAACAAAAAGATGTGCAGCGCAACGGCTGGGCAATGGAATGCCGAATCAACGCTGAAGATCCGTTTCGCAGCTTTTTGCCGAGCACGGGGCGTTTGGTGCGCTTTCAGCCGCCCAAAGCAACCATGTTTGCGGCCGACACGGCGCAACTGTATGGCGTACGGGTGGATACGGGCGTTGAGGACGGTGGCGAGATCCCGATGTTTTATGACTCGATGATTGCCAAGCTCATCGTGCATGGCAAAGACCGGCTGGATGCAATTGCCAAAATGCGTGAGGCACTCAATGGCTTTGTGATTCGCGGCATCTCCAGCAACATTCCTTTTCAGGCGGCTTTGCTGGCGCACCCGAAATTTGTGGCGGGCGACTTCAACACCGGCTTTATTGCTGAGAACTACTCGAAAGGCTTCAAGGCCGAAGACGTGCCGCATGCCGACCCTGACTTTTTGGTGGCGCTGGCCGCTTACGTAAACCGCCGCTTGCTGGGCCGCGCGGCCGGCATCAGTGGTCAATTGCCTGGCCACGGCGTGGCGGTGGGGGAAGAGTTTGTCGTGGTCAAGCTGGATGCAGACGGTAAAAACACGTCAAAGAGCGTTTTGGTGGTTGATTTTGAAGCCAAATCGGGCTCTAGCCGAATAGATACAGGCGCAAGAAGCTACGAAATATGTAGCAATTGGCACTTGGGCGGCGCGCGCATTCGCGGCACGGTCAACGGCCAGTTGTTTGCCGCGCAGATCGAGCGGGGTGTAGCCAAGAACCCGTTGGCGATTCGCGTTGCCCACAACGGCACGCAGCTTGATGCGTTGGTTCTTTCACCCCGGGCCGCAGAGCTGCACGCGTTGATGCCGCACAAACCGCCGCCCGACATGAGCCGCTACGTGCTGTCGCCCATGCCCGGCTTGCTGGTCGATGTTGCAGTTCACGTGGGCCAAAAAGTACAAGCTGGCGAACGCGTGGCCGTGATTGAAGCCATGAAGATGGAAAACGTGCTGTTCGCTTTGGCCGACGGTGTGGTGGGTAAGGTGCTGGCCATTAAGGGCGAGACGCTGATGGTCGATCAGCCGATTGTTGAGTTTGCATAAAGGACTAAAAAGTTGTACGATAACTTAAATGTTCAACTTTTAGGGGTAAATTATGTCTTCAGTGGCGCTTTCTCCAAAATTTCAGATCGTTATACCTAAAGACGTTCGTAAGCTTTTTAATTTGTCGCCGGGCCAGCAGATGCAAGTTCGTGCGGTCGGTGGAAAGATTGAAATCGTGCCAGAGTTGCCCATGAGCGCGCTGCGGGGAATTTGTCCGGGTATAGACACAACAGTTCCGAATGATCCTGAAACCAATAACGGTTTTGACCCTTTATGAACGTTGTGGATTCTTGTGGGTGGCTGGAATTTATGGCCAATGGGGCTAATGCGCCGTTTTTTGCGCCCGCGTTGCTCAATGAAAAAGAGCTGGTGATCCCCAGCGTTGTGATTTTTGAGGTTTGTAAGCGCCTCACTGTGTTGGCTCAGGCACCGGCACTGGATGCATTTTTATCTGTTGTTGAGCGCTGCAACGTCGTCCATCTAAATCATGTCGAGATGGCGAGCGCCGCCAAAGCGGGGATAGAGCACAAACTTGCTTTAGCCGACGCGATCATTTGGCAAACCGCTCAATCACACCATGCAACGCTGTACACGCAGGACCCTGATCTGAAGGGTTTGCCTGGTGTGCTGTTTAAAGCCAAGTCACCAGTCAGCCTGCCTAAAAAATCAACCAAATAACATTATGAATATCCACGATTTTGAAGCTAAATTAAAAGCCGAAAACTTCAACGAAGGCGTGTTGGTCAGTAAACCTGTCGGCTATGAAATGGACGAGCACGCGCATCCGTTTGAAGCTTGGGCCTTAATCACTGAAGGGGACATTACGCTGCGCGTGGATGGTGTTTCAACCACCTACGCGGCGGGCGAGACGTTCAGGCTGCCAGCGCAAACACCGCACCATGAAAGCGCTGCCGCGCATGGCGTTACTTACCTGGCGGGCCGCAAGTATCCGGCTGCAGCATGACCAGGCCGTTCAAGGTCTTGGGGATTCAGCAGATTGCGATTGGCGCGCCAGCTAAGGCCAGACTGAGAACCCTGTGGGTTGACATGCTGGGCCTTGAAGTGACAGGCAATTTCGTGAGTGAACGCGAAAATGTCGATGAAGATATCTGCGCAATTGGCAGCGGGCCATTCAAGGTCGAAGTTGATTTGATGCAGCCGCTGGATATAGATAAAAAGCCCGCAGTTCACACCACACCGCTGAACCATGTTGGCTTGTGGATTGACGACTTGCCCAAAGCGGTAGAGTGGCTGACAGCGCAAGGCGTACGGTTTGCCCCCGGCGGCATTCGCAAAGGGGCGGCGGGTTTTGATATTTGCTTTATGCACCCCAAAGCGAACGATGAATTCCCGATTGCCGGGGAGGGTGTGCTGATTGAGCTGGTGCAGGCACCGAGCGAAGTGATTGCCGCGTTTGCAGCGCTTCAGGGCACGTAGAAGCTAGTCGGCTGCCGTAGCCGCGGTGGTGGCTTGCAC
>JANPDQ010000313.1:0-6173 GCA_031431575.1 Polaromonas sp. | reverse complement strand
GCTTGCCCGTGCAGCCAATCGCAAAACGCCTTTACCTCTGGCCGCGCGGCGTTGCGGGGGCCGATGATCAGCCAATACGCCAGTGGTGAGTCCAGCCGCAGTTTGGGGAATGGCTCCACGAGGTCGCCAGACGCCAG
Source organism: Polaromonas sp. (assembly GCA_031431575.1). Taxonomy (GTDB): domain Bacteria; phylum Pseudomonadota; class Gammaproteobacteria; order Burkholderiales; family Burkholderiaceae_C; genus Polaromonas. The sequence continues at coordinate 6,036 of JANPDQ010000313.1, read as the reverse complement.
GCTGTCTGCTACCAGTGGCGTGCGGGCCAGTGCGGCGCCTTGGCCGGTTAATGCGGCCTGCGCAATTTGGTTGGCGTAGTTCAAATACAGCCAGCGCTTGGGCTCAAAGCGTTTGAGGTTTTGCGCATCAAACCAGCGCTGCCAGGTGAGTATTTCAAGGTGCTGGCTGCGGTGTGCGTCGCCTGCTTCAATCAACGCAAATTGCGCCAGGTCTTGCGCGGCCTTCAGGGGCTTGGCAGTTTTGAGCAGCCAGGGGCTGACAACCGGCGTGAGTTGCTCACCAAACAGGCGCTGCGCACCGGCTGGCACAGCGGCGGGCACGCTGTAGCGCAGGGCCAAATCGACGTCGGTGGTGTCCAGATCAACTGCCGCGTCTGTTGCATCAATGCGAATGTCGATATCTGGGTGCTGGCGCTGAAACGCCTCTAGCCGGGGCAGCAGCCACATTGACGCAAACGACGCCCAGGTGCTAATCGCCACACTTTTGCGCCCAGCGCTTTGCCTGATTTGTCGCACCGATGAATCAATGCGCTCCAGCGACGGCAGCACCGCCCGCAGCAGTTGCGCGCCAGCGCCTGTCAGCTCAACTGCCCGGGTGTGGCGCAAAAACAAACTGACGCCAACGTCGTCTTCGAGCGCCTGAATTTGCCTGCTGACGGCCGATTGCGTCAGCGCCATTTCTTCAGAGGCAGCGCGAAAGTTCAGGTGCCGGGCCACCGCTTCAAAAGCCCGCAATTGGCCGGCGGCGATGGGTCTTGAACGGGCATGGGAAAAAGAGTTGAGCATGCTAAGAAGCTTTTGATTAATGCGTTTTGTGAATCAATAGCGTAGCTCGTTTTCATTGGACTGCCAAGCCGCCAGGAGCGATTATTCGCTTGTGACATTTTTAAGTGTTTTTAAAAGGAGCACACCATGAACCTCTACTTCCCCTCTCAGTCGGCATTGCTTGATGCCACCAGCCAAACCGGCAACTGGCTTTTAGAAACCGGCCGGGCAATTACTGTCATGTCGCGCAGCGGCGGACAGCTGCAGGTTGCGCGTGGCCAGGTGTGGGCCACGCTGGGCTCTGCACAGGCCAAATCTTGGCGTAACGCGCCGCTTGAGCCGTGCGCGATGCTCCATGACTATTTTTTAAGCGCGGGTGACACGCTGCTTGTGCCTTCCGGCGCCAAGGTCGTGATGGAAAGCATGGGCCACGCGCAGAGCTTGCCGGTGGCTTTTGCGTGGGGGCATGCAGTACAGCCAGCTCGCCCAAGCCGAGTTGAGGTGGTTCAGGCTGCCAATGAGCTGCGACAAGCACTGGTCCAGCTGTTACGGGCCGCGCGCCGATTGGTGGGTGCAGTGGTGTTTGGGCCAAAGCCTGCGCAGCGGCTGGAAACTTGTTTGTAATGCTTCAGGAGCGGGCGCAAGTTGCTATTAATTTAGTAGCTGCTTGCACCTGTATTTATTACGCTAGAGTGCTTTTTTGCTTGAATTTGATGCAAATAATGCCCTATCAGCCCCCAGGCAGAGCGCGTGCAGATATTCAACAATGCGTAATGAGTTTTGATTAGGTAAACTGGCGTCAAGTAAATTCAACGCCAGCACCCACCCAGGAACCGCGCCATGTCCACCCCTACCAAAGCCTTCGCGTCCCAAGCCGATCTTGAAGATAAAAAAATTACCTTCGAGCAGCTCAGCGCCCACTGCTGGGCCTACACGGCTGAGGGTGACCCCAATTCCGGCGTGATCATTGGCGACAAGTTCATCATGGTCAGTGATGCCACCGCCACACCGGCCATGGCGCAAGACCTGATTGCGCGGATTCGCACGGTGAGCAGCAAGCCCATCAAGTACGTGCTGCTGACCCACTACCACGCTGTGCGCGTGCTGGGTGCCAGCGCTTACATTGCCGAAGGCGCTACTGAAGTGATAGCCAGCCAGGGTACGTATGAATTGATCGTCGAGCGCGGCGCGCAAGACATGCAAAGCGAAATGGAGCGCTTTCCGCGCCTGTTTCGCAATTCTGAAAGCGTGCCCGGCCTGACCTGGCCAACGATGGTGATTGGTGGTGGCAACCCGACCACAGGCGAAGTGCCCGGCAAACTCACGCTTGATGTAGGTGGCGTGAAAGTGCAAATCTGGCACCCCGGCCCAGGCCACACGCGCGGCGACACGATTGCCTGGGTTGAAGAAGAAAAAGTGCTGTTTTCAGGCGACTTGGTCGAATACGAGGCAGGCGTGTACACCGGTGACGCGCAGCTTGAAGAATGGCCCGCCACGCTTGAAGCACTGCGCGCCTTGAAAGCCGAGGCCATCGTGCCCGGCCGGGGCGAGGCGATGAAGGGCGCCGCAAACGTCAACAAAGCCGTCGACTATACCCAGCGCTGGGTGCAAACGCTGTACCAAGCGGGCAAAGAGGCCGCTGCCAAAGGCATGGACTTGAAGGCAGCGATGGCCCACACCCGCAAAACGATGGACCCGATTTTTGGCCACGTGTTTATTTATGAGCACTGCCTGCCATTTGACGTGAGCCGCGCGTTTGACGAAGCCAGCGGCATTAAAAACCCACGCATTTGGACCGCAGAGCGAGACAAAGAGATGTGGAACGCACTTCAGGCCTGAAGTGCATTTGGTGTCTTCGCTTCAGGCCAGAAGCGGCTACCCGTCGATTTCCAAAGTCGCCAGCAACTCAACAAATGCTTGAACGCCCGGCTGGCCGTCCAGCTTTTCAAGCCTCGCCAGCACTTCAGTGTCTTCGACGTTCGTGAACGCCAATGACCAACTTTTAAACCGCCGCTCTTTAAGCTCCCCGTGGTGAAAAATGGTGACGTTTAAATGCCGATCGTCAGCGGCGATGCGTTCAATCAACGACAGGACCGGCTTTTGCAGCCCCTCAATTTGCTGGCAAAAACGCATGCCATCAAATATCAAAAGCCCGGTAATGTCTTGCTGCAAATTCCACGCCCGTGCCCTGGCGGCAATATCTGCCACCACACTGACGGGTGCGCTTGGCGCAATGGTGCTAACGTAAAGTACTTCGAAAAGTTTTCGGTTTAATTGCATATTAGTTTTTTAATATACGGGCTGCAGCGCGAGTCAACAATGTCAAAAGACACAGCAAAGTCTGTAGTGGATCTTCCCCCCGCCTGCCAGAGTTGCAGGCTGCGCCAGACTGGCGCATTTACTGGTGTGAAGCCGGACGAACTTGCGTTTATTGAAGGCTATCGAAGCGGAACAACCTCCGCCAAAGCTGGCCGCACGCTGGTTTACGAGCAAAAGCCCAACGGAAAATTGTTCACGCTGTATTCAGGCTGGGCGTTTCGCTACAAAACCCTGAGTGACGGGCGCAGGCAAATTCTGAATTTTTTATTGCCCGGTGACTTTATTGGTTTGCAGCAGGAGTTTGCCGACGGAGCCATGCACGGCATCGAAGCGGTGACCGATGTGTCGCTGTGCGTTTTTAAGCGCGACGGTTTGTGGGACTTGTTTCGCAGCCACCCCAGCCTGGGCTACGACGTGACGTGGATGTCAGCACGCGAGGAAGGTTTTGTAGACGATGGGCTGCTGACCACAGGCCGGCGCAACGCGACGGAGCGCGTGGCCATGCTGCTGATGCACTTGTACCGGCGGCTGGAGCGCATCGGTCTGGAGAGGAAAAGCGATGACGGCCAAGGCGGCTCGGTAGAGTTCCCCCTCAACCAGCAACACATTGCAGACAACCTGGGTTTGTCACTGGTACACACCAACAAAACCATGCGCCGCCTGCGGGCGCTGGGGTTGCATGAAATTGCTGACGGGCGGCTACGCCTGCTCAATACCAAAGCGCTTGAGCGCATTGCCGATTACTTCGACAGGCCGCCCACAAGGGTTCCGCTTTTGTAGTGGGCCGCGTTGTGCGCTGGTGCTGCGCAAAATTTCTTGAAGGCTCTAGTTTTGCGACACCAGCGCTTTGAAGTCCTGCTCGTAACCAGCAAGTACATTCATGGCTTTTTTTCGCTGCTCCGCAGTGGTGGTGTTGTGCAGCTCCGCAAAACTTGCGCACGCGTCATCAACAGCTTGCTCTTGGTACTTGCGGTATGCGGCGTCGGGCGATGCTGTTGAACGCGCGAGCAAGCCGCGTATGTCTCGGCGCACAGCTTCTTGGTCTTGCGGGCTGGCAACCACCCGGCCAAGGGTTTGCAGCATGTCTTTTTGGCGGCGCTGGCGCTCGGCATAGCTTTGCGCAGGTCTGAATTGGGATTTTTCAATCTGCTGCGCGATCACGCTCCGCTGCTTGTCGTTCAAACTTCCGTACAGCATTTCACCCCGCTTTACTGCGGTTTTTTGCCGCTTGTCAAAAAGGTCTTTGGCACTGCCTTCTAAAAACTCTTCACGCCATGTGGTGTTGCTTTTTGCAAATTTGCGCTCTAAAGCAGTGAGCTGCCTTGGCGTAAAAGAAGCTGCCATCGTCAGCGCGGCAGGCTCTGCGTACTCTGTCAGGGCAAAGGCTTTTTGGCGCACGTCATTGACAAGCTCGCAGGCTTGCTTTTCAGTCATGTCCTGCAGCATTTTCGGCTGTGTTTTTTGCAGCAATTCAATGTATGCGGGAAGCTGCGTTTGCCGGTGCCAGGCCTGAAATTTGGCCAGATCGTCTTTGACTTTTAACGCTTGCACCTCGTTGAAATCCATGTAGCCGTCAAGGTACAAATAGGCCAAAACCGGTGCCTGGTTATAGGCAAGTTTTACTGCGCTGCATGCTTGCAGCATGGCAGCAAGCACCAGCAAGCTGATAATCCGCAGCAAGTTAAAAAAATTCACAGGACGTGCCATGGTTGCCTTCGTTTCCAAGTCTTTTACAAACCCAATAGATGTTGTCATCATGGCAGCCGGCAAGGGCACGCGCATGAAAAGTGCAATACCCAAAGTATTGCACCGCTTGGGGGGACGCCCGCTTTTGCAACATGTGGTTGACTGCGCTGCACAGTTATCAGCACGCCGCGCTGTCATTGTTACAGGCCACGGCGCTACTGAAGTTGAAGCAGCCTGCGACCGTTTCCAGGGATCTACAGGCACTTTTGACAATAAATTGGACATACAGTTTGCCCGCCAGGACCCGCAATTGGGCACTGGCCATGCGGTGCAGCAGGCGATTGAAGTGCTGCTTGACGACGACGTGACGCTGATTCTTTCGGGGGATGTGCCTTTGACCCAGGTCAGCACGCTGCAGGCGCTCATTGACCAATGCGATGGCCAGCGGCTGGCGCTGCTGACGTTGTCAATGCCCAATCCAGCAGGCTACGGAAGAATCGTACGCAGCGGGCCTGAGCCCAGCGCCCAGGTTCGCGCCATCGTCGAGCACAAAGATGCAACCGATGCGCAGCGCAAGATCAATGAAATTTACAGCGGCATCATGGCTTTGCCCACGCGCCTGCTGCGTGCGTGGCTGGCCCGGCTGGACAATAAAAATGCGCAAAACGAGTACTACCTCACCGACATCGTCAAGTTTGCGGTGGCCGATGGCGTGGCAGTGGTTGCGCATCAAATCACCGATGCTGCGCAGGTAGCGGGCATCAACAGCCCCGTGCAGTTGGCCGAGCTGGAGCGCACCTACCAGCTGCGCCGCGCAACGGCGTTGATGGAGCAAGGCGTGCGCCTGGCGGACCCCGCCCGCTTTGACGTGCGCGGTGATTTGGCCTGCGGCCAGGACGTTGAAATCGACGTCAATTGCGTGTTTGAAGGCGCTGTCAGGTTGGGCAATGGCGTGCGAATTGGCGCCAACTGCGTGATTGCCAATTGCACGGTTGCCGCCAACGCCGTGATCCATCCCTTCACCCATATCGATGGCGAGAACCTGGGCGTTGAAGTGGGTGAGGGCGCATTGGTCGGCCCGTTTGCCCGCCTGCGGCCCGGCGCGCTACTGGCGGCTGAAGTGCACATTGGCAACTTTGTCGAGGTCAAAAACTCCACCCTGGCAAAGGGCGCCAAAGCCAACCACTTGGCCTATTTGGGCGACGCCACGGTGGGCGAGCGCGTGAACTTCGGCGCGGGCAGCATCACCGCCAACTACGACGGTGC
>JANPDQ010000312.1:0-3673 GCA_031431575.1 Polaromonas sp. | reverse complement strand
GTCAAAATGCGCCGCACGCTGGAAATACTGCAACAAACCGCGCCGTGGCTGGAAGTCGACGGCGAGATGCATGGAGATGTTGCACTGGACGAAGACGCACGCGGCACCTTGATGCCCAACAGCGCGCTGACCGGAGAAGCCAATTTACTCGTTCTACCCAACATTGACGCCGCAAACATTTCTTACAACCTGTTGAAAACCGCTGCAGGGGGCAACATTGCCATCGGACCCGTGTTGCTAGGGGCAAACAAGCCGATGCACATCCTCACGGCGACCGCCACTGTACGCCGGATTGTGAATATGACAGCACTTACCGTAGCAGACGCAAATGCTGCCCGATAGTCATTTCAAAGGAAGTTAGTGCAAACTACAGACATACTATTTTTAGATGTCTCCTGCCTAAAACTTCAGCAGGCTATTGCGTTTTTGACGGACTTGCGGCAAAATTCACAGCTTGAAAATTGAGGGTTAACCCGACACGGTGTCGGACTCACAAGTAATAAATTCGAGCACAGGGTGAACAAAGCATGGTTTGGCAGTCAATAAAGTCGCGGTTGTTGAGCGCGATCCGGCCACAAACCGTTGCATGCTGGTTGACGGCGGCAACCGTGGCGTTGGCATTGGGTGGCACCGGCTCGGTGCAGGCCAAAGGCCCGTTAGAGGCTAACGCCCTGCCGACCATTGAGCTAAAGCAATTGCCGGCACAAGGCCGCGACGTGATGGCGCTGATTGCACTGGGTGGGCCTTTCAAGTACGACAAGGACGGCACGGTTTTTGGAAACAGGGAGCGGATATTACCGCCAGAAAAGCGGGGTTTTTACCGTGAGTACACCGTGAAAACTCCCGGCGAAAGATCACGAGGCGCACGGCGCATCGTCTGCGGAGGGCTCCAGCCCACTGCACCTGATGCGTGTTTTTACACCGATGACCATTATTCAAGCTTTCGCAAGATTGCCCGATAAATGCGATTTAACAAAGTCAGGTTGATATTGTGAGTTTTGATTTTTTGACAGAAAGACCCGCGGAGCTGGACACACCACTGCGCAAGGACACAGAAATGCCTTTTAGAGATAAAACAACAGATGTGCCCCTCAAGGGCATTCGCCCAAACATCGTGCAGTCGATTCGCGCATTTCGCGTGCAAGAACTGCAAGACGCCGCCACCGCACTTGGCCAGCATTTCTTGTACGCCAACCTGGGCAATGCCCAAAACAAGCAAGAAATTCTGGACATGATTGCCGCGCAGTACACGTTTCCAGCCCATTTCGGCAAAAACTTTGATGCGCTGTACGACTGCATGACCGATTTGGTCCACAAGTCAGGACCACAGCCTGGCTTTATTGTGGTGCTGGAGCAAATCCCGGCACACGCCAAGTTTGACAAGGAAGCGCGCGAGCAATTGCTGGACATCTTCAGGGATGCGGCTGACTACTGGGCTGATCGAAAGATTCAGTTCCGGTGCTTCTATTCTTTTCTGTAGCCCGCTCCCCAGACATCGGCCAAGGGGATCGGGCGAATGAGGCCTTGCAGGTAGTGACAGAGGGCGACGAAGCCATGCCTACCGACAAACTGTTAGACGTGTCACCACTGGCGCTGCGCATGAGCAGCCCGTTTAATTCGGGGTATTGGTTAGCAGCAGCCTAAATCAGGTTGCTCAAAAAAAGCCCCTCAAACACGCGGTTTGAGGGGCTTTTTTATGCCGAACAGGCCTCTAGCCCAATAAATATTGGCGCGAGCAGCTCCTAAATAAATAGCAAGCTATGCTGTTTGCGCTAGCGCTACGTACTCAGCAACCGGCACTTCTTCGGCCCGTCGCTGCAGGTTGAATGTGCCGCTGAAGTTGCGCGCTTCCAGCCACTTGCCCAGCGAGTGCCGCAGCAGCTTGCGTCGTTGGCTGAAGGCAACGCGTACCAGCTCGCTGAAAAGTTTGACGTCTACCGCAGCGGGCGCAGCAATCGGCAACATGCGCACGATGGCGCTGTCTACCCGAGGCGGCGGGTCAAAACTGGCGGGCGGTACAAACAGCACGTTTTCCATGGCGTAGCGCCACTGCAGCATGACGCTCAAGCGGCTGTAGTCGCTGGTTGACGGCTTGGCCACCATGCGGTCAATGACTTCTTTTTGCAGCATGAAATGCTGGTCTGCGATAGCGTCGGCGACGTCCAGCAGGTGAAACAAAATAGGCGTGGAAATGTTATACGGCAAGTTGCCAACCACTCGAATTTTAGTTTGGGCAGCGTCGGCCAGCGCCCTGAAATCGACCCGCAAGACGTCCGACTCAATCACGGTCAGTTCAGGCTTTTTGCGCAGCAATACCGCCAGGTCACGGTCCAGCTCGATGACCGTCAAATGCCCCAGACGATCCACCAGCGGCTGCGTCATGGCGCCCAAGCCAGGCCCGATCTCAACCATGGCCTGGCCCGGCTGCGGCGCTATGGCTTGAACAATGTCTTCAATGATGCCCCGATCGGTCAGGAAGTGCTGGCCAAAGCGTTTACGGGGGATGTGTTTCATGGGATGAGTGCTGTCATCGCTAGCTGTAAATTAAGCAGGGGCCGCGGAACTGGCTTTGCCAGGCCGCAGGCGCAGCGGCCCCTCGGGGCTGGAGCCTGCGGCTCCAAACCTGCTTGGGCAGGTTTGGACAGGCGACAGGAGCGAAGCCTCTGGCGAGTGGCGGCCTGCAAGGTGCAGGGAACTACGCGAAGCGAGCGACCGTGGGGGCCACATTATTGAGGCGGTTCGCGGTATTCAACGTAAGCGCGGCCGCGGATTTCTTGCGCCCACAACTCGTAAGCGTCTTCCTGCTTTTTCTCGCGCAGCGTTGCGCGCGCTAGCTCACGCTGGTCTCTGGTTGAGAGTTTCGTCTCGCGCCGCTCCATGACCTGGATCAAATGCACGCCAAAACGGGACACCAGCGGCTCCGACACCTGCCCGGGAGCCAAGCTGTTCATGACTTGCTCAAACTCCGGCACGAACATGCCGGGATTGGCCCAGCCCAAATCGCCACCGTCTTTGGCAGAGCCGTCATCGCTGATCTCGCGGGCCAACGCTGCAAACTCCGCCTGCCCCGCAGCAATGCGTTTTTTTGCATCCGCAAGTTTCGCTTTGGCAGAAACTTCGTTCTGTTGGGCCGATACGCGCAGCAAAATGTGCCGGGCTTTGGTTTGCGTGATGTTCACACCCGCCATGCCTGCCTGGCGCTTTTCAACAACCTTCAAAATATGAAACCCAGCGCCACTGCGCACTGGCCCAGCCAGTACAGCCGGGTGAGGCGAAGTTACAGGGGCTGTCAGTTTTGGAGGTGACTCCAGCAAGCTGGTCACCTTCGCGGTAAAAGTGCCGCTCGTTAAAACTCGCCAGGCGAGTGCGATACGTCCCATCGATCAGCGATTCCTATGGATCAGAACTCAAAAACAACTCAGGAGTCGCACTTTACGGCAATCACACGGTGCAATCCAGCACGTTTTATCGGTCCGCATTCAGGCATAAGGCGGTCCATAGCGCTTGAGGTAGTTCGTGAGCTTCAACTTCCGGGCCGTATTCTCCGACGACATGTAACGAATCTTCCCGAAGATGGGCCGTTCCGGTCCCCAGGCTCGATCGTAGCGCCCCAGCACCCAAAAAATTCCTGAATAGGAATTGGGATTGCGGCCATCGACGGCAAATCGATCAT
>JANPDQ010000311.1:0-2367 GCA_031431575.1 Polaromonas sp. | reverse complement strand
ATCAGCTACCAAAATGAAGAAGAAGCCGTACAAATAGCCAACAGCACCATTTACGGCCTGGGTGGGGCAGTGTGGGGCGCTACTGACGAAAGCGCCATGCGCGTTGCACGACGCATGCGCACGGGGCAAGTTGACATCAATGGTGGGCCGTTCAATGCCAACGCGCCGTTTGGCGGCTACAAGCAATCAGGCAACGGGCGTGAAAACGGCTTGTATGGCTTTGAAGAGTTTTTGGAATTCAAAGCGATGCAGTTCAAGCCTACAGCAGCGTAGGGACAGCGTAAAGGGCAGCGTTAACGCATAAAAAAGGAGACGCAGTGGTGTGGCTAAAACGGGGTTTGTGGCTGCTGCTGGGCTTACTGATTTTGGTCAGCGCGGCAGCGGGGATTTACGTTTACCGCACCTTTCCAGCGCTGAATGGCGAGCTTCGCGCGATGGGCCTGGCTGCGCCAGTGGCTGTCTCGCGCGATGCAGCAGACGTCACCCACATAAAAGCGCAAACCCCGCGCGACGCCTGGTTTGCCATTGGCTACGTGCACGCACAAGAGCGCGGCTGGCAGCTTGAATTCAACCGCCGCGTGATGCACGGCGAGTTGTCAGAGGCGTTCGGCCCGGCTACGCTGGAGACCGACAAACTGCTGCGCACCCTCGGAATCATGCAAGCGGCAGAACGCCAGTGGCAAGGCTTGCCTGCCGAGGGAAAGGACGCCATTCAGGCGTACAGCGACGGCATCAATTCTTTTTACGCGACGTCATCGCAAGCATTGAGTCCTGAGTTTCATGTTCTGGGCGTCAAGCCCGGCGGCAAGGGCGGCAAGCCCTGGACGCCGCAAGACAGCATCGGCTGGTCGCTGATGATGGCGCTGGATTTGGGTGGCAATTGGGGCACTGAATTCGCGCGTTTGTCTGCGGTAAAGGGGTTGACCACCGCGCAGCTTTGGCAACTGTTTACGCCGTACCCCGGCGAAGCGCCCGCATCTAAAGTTGACTTTGCAAAGCTGTATGCCGACTTGGGCGTATACAAAACGGGTGCGCCAACCGCTATTAAAACAGGAGCTGCTGGCGCCCATATTGATTACGCTACAACTCGATTTGATATTAAATTGATCGCTGAAACGGCAAATCAGATGGCCGCTGGCATCAACGACTGGGCCGACAACATCGGCGTAGTTGACGGCAAAGGATCAAACAACTGGGTGGTGCCGGGCACGCGCACCGCAAGCGGCAAACCGCTTCTGGCAAACGATCCGCATTTGGGCTTGTCAGCGCCTGCAATTTGGTACTTTGCGCACCTGGAGGCACCCGCGGGCAAGGCTGCCGATGGAAAGGTATTGCCGCCGCTTGACGCCATTGGCGCAACCCTGCCGGGCCTGCCTTTTGTGGTGCTGGGCCGCACCGCGCAAGTGGCTTGGGGCTTTACCAACACCGCGCCAGACGTACAAGATTTGTACCTTGAGCAAATCAACCCGGCTAACCCAGCGCAGTACCGCGTGCCCTCTAGCGGCACGCAAGCAGCGTGGGCTGATTTCAAAACCCGCGTTGAGACCATTAAGATCAAAGGCCAGCCAGACGTGCAACTGACCATTCGTGAAAGCCGCCACGGCCCGGTGCTGAGCGACGCGCAGAAAACACACGCCGACTTAATCGACACCTCGAAGTACGTCGTTTCACTGCGCTGGAGCGCGCTGGACGCTGACAACCAAACCGTGCTGGCGGGGCTGCGGTCCAACCAGGCGCAATCGGTTGGCGACCTGCTGGCTGCGTTTGAAAGCTACCACTCGCCCATGCAAAGCGTGGTCATGGCCGACACCAGCGGGCGCACGGCGTTTAAAGCAGTTGGCAAGTTGCCTTTGAGAAAACCAGACAACGATATTTTGGGCATCGCCCCCGCGCCAGGCTGGGAAGCGCGCTACGACTGGGCTGGCTGGGCGCCGTACGCGCAAAACCCACAAGCCGAGCAAGCCGCCATCGAGGCCAAAGGCTTTTTAGCCACCGCCAACCAGCGCATCACGCCGCCAGATTTCCCGATTTTTATGGGTCAGGACTGGGCCGTGCCGTACCGCTTTGACCGCATTGAGCAACTGCTGGCCAGCACGCCCAAACACGACGCGGTATCCATGCAAAAAATCCACAGCGACCAGCAGTCACAAGCCGCCTTAATACTGCTGCCGCACCTGCAAAAAGCCCTGCAAACCAGCACCCACGCCATGGCAGCCAACGCCAAAACCGCGCTTGCAGGTTTTGACGGCGTGATGCGCGCCGACAGCGCCGCCCCAATGGTTATGGAAATGTGGGCCGACGAGCTCACGCGCGGCGTGGTGCGCGGCAAGCTGGGCGAGGGCGCATTCAAAGCCCTGTACGGCAAAC
>JANPDQ010000310.1:0-4227 GCA_031431575.1 Polaromonas sp. | reverse complement strand
GGGTGATTTTACTGACAAGCTGGCGGCGCTATTTGTCGCGTGGCTGCAGCGGGCAAGAACTTACGTTACTATTAATATAGTAGCTGCTTACGCCCGTATTTATTGCGCTGTAGCCTGATTTTATGCAAATTTCGGCAACTGATCAGCCTCACAGGGCAAATGCCTTCACCGCAGAGGCGCAGAGAACGCCGAGCAAGAGGAGGAAAGACATGGGGGGTTCTCTGCGAACCTCTGCGTTCTCTGCGCCTCTGCGGTGAAGAGCCTTAAAGATCTACTTTACGGACTAAAACACTGCGCAGTCAGACCAATTGCGCGCCGAAATCCGTCACAGCTGCAAAAGCCGCGCCCGCGCCGCGCTTTGCACCGCCTGCGTCAAGCGCTGGCCAGCCAGTGGCTCGCGTGCCCAATGTTGCCAATACAGCGCCACGTCTACCGTGCGGCCGGGCAGTACTTCGTGCAGCGGGGGGCGGTGCGTCCGTGCGGCTAGCAGAACATCAGGCACCATGCCCCAGCCCAGGCCCAGCTCCACTGCGCTTTCAAAACCTTCAACGGACGGTACGAAGTGGCGTGGGTAAGACACGACTCGCAGGTTCAAGTGCTGCACTAAAAACGCATCTTGCAGGCCGTCTTTGCGGTTGAAGATCACGGCGGGCTGGCTCAGCAACTGGTGCGCCGACACGTTGCCGCTTTTGCTTTTGAATGCAGCCAGCAAACTGGGCGCAGCCACGCAGCGGTAGCGCATGGTGCCCAGCGGCTCGGCCACGCAGCCGCGCATGGCGGTGCCCAGAGTGGTGACGCAACCCACCACGTCGCCGTTGGTCAGCGCCTCATGCGTGTGGTCTTGGTCGTCGACCATGATGTCAAGCAGCAAGCCATGCGTTTGCAGTGTGGGTGCTACGCCCGGCAAAAACCATGATGCCAGCGAATCGGCATTGACTGCCACGCTGAGCGTTTGCCGGCCAGCTGGCTGGCCCTGGTTGCTGCCGCCCGGCAGCTGCGCGGCCAGGTCAGATTCAAGCAGCCGCACGCGCTTGATATGGCCCAGCAGCGCTTGCCCGGCTGGCGTTGCGCGCACGTGCTTGCCGCGCACCAGCAGCCGCTGGCCAAGGGCAGTTTCCAGCGATTTGATGCGCAGCGATACCGCCGCCAACGTGATGCTTAAAACGCTGGCAGCGGCTCCGAAACTGCCGTTTTCCAGCACGGCAGCAAGCGCTTCGAGTTGTTTGGCGTCAAGCATTTGCGTTAAATAAAATTTGAGTAACGGGATATTTACTTAAAAGAGTTTAACTAATTCGGCTTTCGCCAGACACTTGCGGCCATGACTTTCACATCCGCCGTCTCCACGCAAGTGATCAGCCCTGCCTTTGTTACCGGCATGGCCCTGAGCCTGTCGCTGATCATGGCAATTGGCCCGCAAAATGCACATATCATGCGCATGGGTCTGCTGCGCCAGCATCTATGGATAACGGTTTCCGTGTGTGTGGGCACTGACATACTGTTGATTGCGCTTGGCGTGTCTGGTTTTGCTGCCCTGGGCGGATTGTCACAATCGGCCATCACCGCAATGACAGTGGGTGGCGCGCTGATGCTGTGCGTGTACGGCTGGCGCGCCCTGAAGCGGTTTTTGCAACCCGACGCATCTGCCCAAGGCGGACTGGAGGGCGGCGTACCCGTTACGCGCCGCCAAGCCGTTGGCACCGCACTGGCCATGTCGTGGCTCAACCCGCATGCGTGGCTGGACACCGCCGTGCTGATTGGCACTGCATCGCTGGCCTACGCGCGGCCTGACAACGCGGTGTTTGGCCTGGGTGCTGCTACTGGTTCTATGGTGTGGTTTGTGGCGCTGGGTGGGGCTATGGCGTTACTGGGCCGGCGTATGCGCTCCCCTAGCCTGTGGCGCGCGCTGGATGGGCTAGTGGCCGTCACGATGTGGGGCTGTGCGCTCTGGCTGTTGAGCGGGCTTATCTGAGAAATTTGGTGACTGCTTAGGGCACGGGGAAGTTTCCAACGCAAAGGCGCAAAGCTGCAAAGAACGCAAAGAGAAAGCGGAAAAAGGCGTTTGCTTTGCGACCTTCGCAGCTTTGCGCCTTTGCGATGGAAGCTGGTTTTAATCGCTTGGCTGAGTAGTTACAAAATTTGCGACTAATAGGGCAATAGCCTAATAAATATAGGCGCAAGCAGCTATTATTTACATAGCAATTTGATCGCCTGCGTGGCGACCACCTCAAACCGAATCTGCAGCACGTGAACCCAAACCCACAAACCGCACCGCAATGCGGGTGCCATGCTGGGCGTCTTCAATGGTCACAGTAGCGCCGTGCTGATTGGCGATTTCCAGCACAATGGGCAGGCCCAGCCCGGAGCCGTCGACGTTGGTGCCCAGTGCGCGGTAAAACGGCTCAAAAACCAGTTCGCGCTCTGCTGCCGGAATGCCCGGCCCGGAGTCTTCCACCAACAGCAGCAGCACTCCGCTGAAGCGGTCGTTGAGAATGCGCAGCGTGATGCGGCCTTTTTCGGGCGTATAGGCAATCGCGTTGTCCAGCAGGTTGCGCACCAATTCTTTAAGCAGGGTGGCGTTGCCAAGCAATTGCGAGGCGGAGGTACCCGCCTCTGGGCCGTCGTAGCCCATGTCCAGCTGCTTTTCAAGCGCGCGCGGAACCGAGTCGGCCATGACTTCACTGGCAATGCTGACCAGATCCAGAGTTTGTTTGGCCAGCGCCCGGCCGGTGGTTTCAGCCCGCGCCAGTGCCAGCAACTGATTAACAGTGTGGGTTGCCCGGATGCTTGACTGGCCAATGTGCTTGAGCGAGCGCTTGAGCTCATCGGCATTGGTTTCGCGTTGTGCCAAATCGGCCTGCATTCTCAGGCCCGCCAGTGGCGTTTTGAGCTGGTGCGCGGCATCTGCCAAAAAACGTTTTTGCGTGTTGAGCGACGCTTTGAGGCGGCTGAGCAAGTCGTTCATTGACGACACCAGCGGGGCCACTTCTTCTGGCACGGCGGTGTCGTCCAGCGGGCTCATGTCGTCGGGTTTGCGTGCGCGAATGCGCTTTTCAAGTTGCGCCAGCGGCTTGATGCCGCGCACCAGCGCCAGCCACACCAGCAGCACCGCCAGCGGCAGCGTCACAAACTGCGGCACCATCGTGCCCTTGACGATTTCGGTGGCCAGGGTTTTGCGTTTTTCAAGCGTCTCGGCCACCTGCACCAGCACCCGATTTGCCGATTTTTCGTCTACCGTGATCCAGGTGTACGCCACCCGAACGTCCTCGCCATTTATTTTGTCTTCCCGCAGCCGCACGTCGCCGTCAATGGGCTTTTCTTCATCGGGCGGCATGGGCAAATCGCGCTCGCCGCTGAGTACTTCGCCGCGCGCGCTAAGTACCTGGTAGTAGACCAAGTCGGTGTCGTCTGCACGCAAAATCTCACGCGCCGGGCCGGTCAAATTGAACTGCACCGTGTTGTTTTTCACCACCACCAGTTTGGCTAGCGCCTGCACGTTGTATTCAAGCGCCCGGTCAAACGGTTTGCCCGCAATGTTTTGCGCCACCAGCCAGGTCAGCGCCAGGCTGATGGGCCACAACAGCAGCAGCGGCGTGAGCATCCAGTCAAGAATTTCGCCGAATAAACTTCGGCGTTCGCGCTGGAAGATTCTTATGGCCATGACGCGGGGTCACTTCACCGCAGAGGCGCAGAGAACGCAGAGGGCCGCAGAGGATGAGACAAAAATAATTTGATTTTACTTCCTCTGCGTTTCTTCCACGGCGTTCTCTGCGCCTCTGCGGTGAATGCCTTCGGTTTTCACGCGCTTAGCCTGGGATTTTTTCTAAGCAATAACCTAGGCCGCGCACCGTCGCAATCCGAATCGGCCCCTTCTCAATTTTTTTGCGCAGCCGGTGGATGTACACCTCAATGGCGTTGTTGCTGACCTCTTCGCCCCACTCGCACAACCTTTCCACCAGTTGGTCTTTGCTCACCAGGCGGCCAGCGCGCTGCAGCAGCACTTCCAGCAGGCCCAGCTCGCGTGCTGACAAGTCCACCATCACGCCGTCAATCGTCGCTACCCGCCCGCCCTGGTCGTACACCAGCGGGCCGTGCTTGATGGTGCTGCTGGCAGCGCCCATGCCGCGCCGCACAAGAGCGCGCACGCGGGCTTCAAGTTCTTGCAATGAAAACGGTTTGGCCATGTAATCGTCAGCGCCGTAGTCCAGACCTTTGACGCGCTCTTCCACG
>JANPDQ010000309.1:0-7693 GCA_031431575.1 Polaromonas sp. | reverse complement strand
AAAACACGCCAGCGCCGCGTGTTGGGAAATAGTGTTTGGGCAGATAAAAAGGTTTTGCGCCAGCCGTTCAATCACGCTTACCAGCGCCTCTGGCACAACCAGCCAGCCCAAGCGCCAGCCCGTCATGTTGAAGTATTTGCTAAAAGAGTTGATGCTGATGACGTTTTGGCCGAGCTCGCCGGGCAGAGCCAGCGCGGTTTGGGCAAATTGTGCGTCGTAGCTTAAGCCCAGGTAAATCTCGTCAACCATCGAGATGCCGCTGCGCGACGCTACAAATTCAGCAATTGCGTGCAGCTCATCAGGCGCAATCGATGTGCCAGTTGGGTTGGAAGGGGACGCAAGCAATACGCCGCGTGTTTGCGCGGTCCACGCAGCTGCTACTTTTGCGCGGGTGAGTTGAAAACGCTCGGCTGAAGTGGTTGGCAGCAAGACCGCTTTGCCGTCTGCAGCGCTCACAAAGTGGCGGTTGCAGGGGTAGCTGGGGTCGGGCATCAAAATCTCGTCGCCTGCTTCAATCAGCGCCAGGCACGCAAGCTGTAAGGCTGCAGATGCACCAGCGGTCAAAACGATGCGCCCCGGCGCAACTTGCACGTTAAAACGCGAAGCGTACCAAGCGCTGATCTTTTCACGAAGTGCGGGTAGACCGGTAGCCTGCGTGTATTGCGTATGGCCACTGGCAATCGCACTGGCGGCTGCATCTTGCACCAGCGGCGGCGCAGTGAAGTCTGGCTCCCCGATATTTAAAAAAATCATCGGCTTCGCGGTGTGCGCTACTTTACGCGCCATCTCAGACGCGGCCTTGGCCACTTCCATCACGTAGAACGGCTCAATGCGTTGGGCGCGCTGGCTGATTCGCATGGCTTCGCGTCTCATGGTCTGCAGCATCTTGTGGCTTGCGTCGGCTTCAATGCGTTTAGCGATCTTTTTTGCCGTTGTCGTTGGCAACTTCATTAGCGCGCATTTGAGGTGCCAGCTGGTTGAGCACTCCGTTGACATACTTGTGCCCGTCAGTGCCGCCAAAGGCTTTGGCCAGCTCAATGCACTCGTTCATCACCACGCGCCAGGGCACGTCGAGGCAGTTTTTAAATTCGTACGCGCCTATCCAGAGCACAGCGTGCTCGACCGGTGAAATCTCAGCCATTGGGCGATCCAGCAGCGGGCCAATGGCGGCATCCAGCGCAGCAGCCTGTTCAATGCAGCCGTGCAGCAGCGCGTCATAGTGCGCCGAATCAGCTTTGTGAAAGCCGACCAAATCGCGCGTAAAGCTGTCAATTGATTCAGCCGTATTGCGCCCAACAAAGTGCTGGTACAGCGCCTGCATCGCGAATTCACGCGAGCGGGTGCGTGCTGATTTGTCAGCTGCTTTTTTCACGCCGGTATCGGTCAGGCCGGTACGGGTTTGCGGAGGTCGTTTTGGTTTTAAAGGAGTTTCAGCCATGGGTGCGTAGATAGATTTAGGTGCTCAGCTCAGCTCAGCCAGCAGGTTGGCCATTTCAACAGCGACACGCGCCGCCTCAATGCCGTTGGCGGTTTGGCGGGCTTGGGCTTGCCCCATGTTTTCTGTGGTCAAAATGGCGTTTGCAATTGGCAGTTGGTAGTCAAGCGCAATGCGGGTCACGGCGCTGCCGCTTTCGTTGGCGACCAGCTCAAAGTGGTAAGTTTCACCACGAATAATGCAGCCGAGTGCTACCAGCGCGTCGAATTTTCCGGTCTCAGCCATGGCTTGCAAGGCGCTGCCGATTTCCAGCGCACCTGGCACCTTGACATGCGTGATGCGTTTGGCGTCCACGTGCAGTGCGGCCAGCTCACGCAGGCATGCCTCAGCCAGCGCGTTGGTTACGCCTTCATTAAAACGCGCCTGCACGATGCCAATGGCCAACTTTTTGCCATCCAGCTTGTCACTCAGGCCTTTATCTGCACCGAACATAGGTTCTTTCTGTCGAGCTATTTAAAAATGAGATTATTGGGCTGTGCGAGCAATGTAGCCCACGGTCTCAAGGCCGTAGCCGACCATGCTCGGCATGCGCCGGGGTGTACCCATCAGGTTCATTTTTTGTACACCACAATCACGCAAAATCTGCGCGCCAATGCCGTAGGTGCGCAGGTCCATGCGGCCGCGCTCCGGCGCTTGGCTGGCGCGTGCCGTGCCTTCAAACTGGGCAAGCAGCTGCGCCGCACTTTCACCACAGTTCAGCAGCACCACTACGCCCTTGCCAGCTTTGGCAACGTAGGCCAGGCTTTGGTCGAGGTTCCATGAATGCATGGAGCGGCCCGTTTCAAGCGCATCTAACACCGACAACGGTTCGTGCACGCGTGCGGCTATGGTTTCGTCCGGTGCCCAGGTTCCTTTGACCAGTGCCAAATGCAGGCCCTGGCTTGGCTTGTCTTTAAAAGCATGCGCGGTGAATTCACCGGCAGCGGTTTGCAGCGTGCGGCTGCCGATTTTTTCAATCAACGATTCATTGCGGCTGCGGTGTTCAATCAAATCGGCAATGGTGCCAATTTTCAAGCCGTGCGCAGCAGCAAACACCAGCAGGTCAGGCAGGCGCGCCATGGTGCCGTCGTCGTTCATGATCTCGCAAATCACCGATGCTGGCGAGCAACCTGCCAGCGCGGCCAAATCGCAGCCAGCCTCTGTGTGGCCAGCGCGCATCAGCACTCCGCCGTCAACCGCTTGCAGGGGAAAGATATGGCCGGGTTGCACCAAGTCATTGGCCGTGGCGGCTTTGGCTACCGCAGCTTGCACGGTACGGGCACGGTCGGCGGCTGATATGCCCGTGGTCACGCCTTCGGCGGCTTCAATCGAGACAGTAAACGCGGTGGAGTATTTACCGCCGTTGCGCGCAGCCATCGGCGGCAGCGCCAGCGCCTCGCAGCGTTCGCGGGTCAATGTTAGGCAAATCAGCCCGCGCCCAAAACGCGCCATGAAGTTAATCGCTTCTGGTGTGACGTGGTCAGCTGCCAGCACCAGGTCGCCTTCGTTTTCGCGGTCTTCCTCGTCAATCAAAATGACGATTTTGCCCGCAGCCATATCGGCAATGATGTGCTCGACGGGAGAAATCACAATACTCATTTGACAACGCTCACTTTTCTATGCTTTCAGCTGGTTTTAAAGAAGACTGCAACATGCGCTCAACATAGCGCGCAACGGTGTCAATCTCCAGGTTAATGGTGCTGCCTACACGCAGGTTGCCAAGCGCTGTGTTGGCAATCGTGTGGGCAATGATGTTGATGCTGATCTCGCAGCCGGTGCGATCTGGAAGGTCATGAACATGGTTCACAGTCAGGCTGACGCCATTAACGGTGACTGAACCCTTGTACGCCATATATTTGCTGAGAGCAAGCGGCGCAAAAATACGCAGCGCCCAGCTTTCACCAATTTCTTCAAAGTGCGTGACGGTGCCGATGCCATCGACATGGCCCGATACGATATGCCCGCCCAAACGGTCGTTCGCTCGCAACGCTTTTTCCAAATTGATGGTGCCCAACTCGACAAGGCCACTGGTTTTGTCCAGCGATTCGGCTGAAACCTCTACTGTGAACTGGTTTTTAGCTGCATCAAGCGAAGTGGCGGTCATGCATGCGCCATTTAACGCGATGCTGTCACCCAAACCCACGTCGTCCAGGTAAGCCGGAGGTGCCTCGATGGTTAGCCGCTTGCCGTGGTCTGAAGAGCTGCCGAGGCTGTGGACGGCGACGATGCGCCCCACGCCGGTGATGATTCCTGTAAACATGCGTGTATTTTCGCAGGGAATGCGCCCCGTTTGCCCAAGCGAGCCGCTTAGGCCCCTTTTAAAACTGGTCTCGCCCGACAGGCCGAGCCCGCAAACGAAGGTCTTGGCCGACCTTGGCGGTGTCTAAAAACTCCAACTCAGTGGCTTCGGCAAGGCTGGATAGGGGGCCGAAAGACGCCATCCCTTGGCCAATCCCCAACAGTTTGGGGGCAAGGTAGACCAAAAACTCATCTACCAAACCAGCGCTGATGAGCGAGCCATTGAGCTTGTTTCCGGCTTCTACATGCAGCTCATTTATTTCACGCTTACCCAAATCGCGCAGCATGGCCGCCAGGTCAACTTTTCCATTTTTGCCCGGCAGGTACACAACTACGACCCCCATCGCCTCCAAAGCTGCTTTTTTTACATCATTTGGCACTGTAGCGTAGATAATACGGGCGCGAGAAGCTACTAAAATAGTAGCATCTAATGGAGTCTCCAAGCGGCTGTCAACAATCACCACCGCTGGCTGCCGTGTTGTTTGGACCAGCCGCACATCCAGCCGAGGGTTGTCTGCCAGTACCGTGCCAATACCAGTCAGCACCGCGCAGCTGCGCGCCCGCCAGGCATGGCCATCGGCGCGCGCCGCTTCACCTGTAATCCACTGGCTTTGGCCGTTGGGCAGGGCGGTTTGCCCGTCGAGCGATGCGGCAATTTTCATGCGCACCCAAGGCGTTTTGCGAATCATCCGGCTGAAAAAACCGATGTTCAATTCCCGCGCTTGGTCTCCACCCGGGCCAACTTCCACGTCAATACCCGCTGCGCGAAGCTTGGCGATTCCTTGTCCGGCAACCAACGGGTTCGGGTCTTCGATAGCCACAACCACTTTCTTGATTCCAGCAGCAATCAAAGTGTCGCAACAAGGCGGCGTTCGGCCGTGGTGGCAACAGGGCTCAAGCGTGACGTAAGCTATTGCTCCTTCAACAGAATTCCCCCGCGCCGCGGCGTCGCGAAGCGCCATGACTTCAGCGTGCGGGCCTCCGACAGGTTGGGTGTGGCCTTGGCCGATGGTGTTGCCTGCTGCATTGATCAGAATGCAGGCGACGGCTGGATTGGGTGTAGATTTGCCTTGGGCCTGGGAGGCCATGGCTAGGACGTTGGTGATGACTTGGGGCTGCCCGAGACCGATGGAACTGCTTGACACTACTCTGCCAAGTTGGCTTTGCAGTCTGGGTCGCTCGCGCTGGTAGGCTTGCACACTCTTACTCGACCAGTTGAAGAAACGATGACGAAGCGGGTCTGCTCGGGCTGTTCAGCGGCTGTAACGTCGGTCCTTCGAATTTGCAAGGCAAGCGCACCAAATCCACCCGCCTTGGTTCGCGAAAAACCTGAACCGTCGAACATGATGTAAGGCACCGCCCCCGCTGCGGTTCCATTTCCTGTTACGGTAATTCCCGCAGGGACGGGTTGTTGGGTAGCAACAGTTCCCTCCGCGGCAGCGTCGTAACTGCGGGTTTGCGTTGCCGATTTGTCGACGAATGCGACCCAGCCGGCATTCCAATTCGCCCCGTTGTCCAGTGGGACCACAAGCGCACTCAAATTGCGCTTCATGGCTTCTCCGCGAGCCGCGTTTATCGAGCCGATAACTGTGTTGGCCACTGAAGTAAGTTCAGCGTTTCTCCGGAAAGCAGTCAGGCTAGGAACAGCCACCAGCATCAAGACCGCAGCTATAGCCACAGTGACCATAAGTTCGATGAGCGTGAATCCCCGCGCGCTCACCTTGACGTGGCGGGCCATCATGGCCAGCACAACTTAAATTTAGCGTCGGTAAGAACGATTTCGGTGGCTGCGTAATCAGTGCAGGATTTGGCCCCTGATGACGTCATGCTTAGCGTGCCAATTTTGTTGTCGGCGCTCCTAGGCGTTGCCACAACGCGAATGCACTCTTGCGTGGCCAACGTTCCACCACCGCCGTTTGGACACGCAGTTGCTGAAAGCAAGTAAGCAGCGTTCACCAGGCTGTCACCGGAAAAGGTCTTTAAAGGGACAGCAGTCGCAGCGGTGAACCCACAAGCGACGTCAGCGTCTGCTGTTGCAACTCCGCCAGATGTGGTTGAAAAGCCAATGTAGCAGTTTCGTTGGGTCGCAAACCTTTCTTGCTGCTGCATCAGCTCGGCGAGCGCAGTCCTGGCTTGGGCGCGCTTGCCTTTGAGTACTGATTCTGTGTACGAAGGGTATGCAATGGCTGCCAAGATGCCAACCACCGCCACGACAATCATGAGCTCAATCAAGGTAAAGCCAATTTGAGTTTTGGTTTTCATGGGCTATTTTTCAAGTCTTGGTAGTTGTTAATTTGACGCCAGCTCAAGCGCCCCGCGATGAACTCAATTTCAGTAGGGGGTGCAAGGCTCAGAGCTCCGCTGGTCACATCTACTTTTGTTTGTCTTGTGGTTTTCGTCCGACGCCCAGTTGGTGTGCTGATTGTGTAGGTCGTAGCGGTTTCAGTCTCGAACGCTAACTGCTCTCCAAAGATGCCAGTGGTAATACGTCTAAAAGTGCCAGAGCCTGTATCTACGTTCAATTCATATACATTGCCACCACCACCACTGGCTGCGCATGCGCCAGATGCACCAGCAGCCAGAGGAATTACTGTTCCGAAAATGATCTTGTCACCATTAATGCTGCTTTGTGAAATACTCTTTTCGCCCGCCGCAACATAGTCAAAATACCAGCCGGCGCGGACCGTTAAATCCGTGTCGATCAACGGACGGCCCCATTTGAACGCCGGTACGTTTACCGTGAACGCTGTTGTGTTAACTGTGCCAGCTTGTAGCCTTCCCCTACCGGGGACCACTGCTCCACCCGGTGGGCTCGATGTCGATCCGTTTTCAAGAATGGCATAAAAAGAGTTTTGAGCGATAGAAGTTTTGTCAGAGTTCTCCAGATACTTACCGGTGCCAAACGTCACATAATTCTGTTTTATTGTGCCTGCTGTACCAGCCGCAACTATGGTCGGAGCCATGGTAATCGGCTGAACCAATCCCGCTCCGGTTTTTGCAGCGTACAGCGGGTAAGGGGTTGTTGAGCTGGTTTTATAAAAAGACAGTTTATCGAAACTCCAATCAGCAGTGCCCCGCTGACTGAAGTCAAGGCGCCAGACTTTCCCATGCAGATCACCCATGTAGATTTGCGACACTTCCCCGAAGTTTCCTTTAGTGGCTTCGAAATTGATCAAACCCGTAGCGTTCGCCGCGTTTAAAGAAGTATCCACAGGCACTGTCAATTTGTAGTAGTTTGGATCACTGCCAGTCGAAGACCAAGCAGTACCCGCGGGTTTGTCGAGAGCAAGTAAAAACAGCGCAGGATTGCCCGTGGAACTAAACGTCCCAGTAGAGTTCGGGTAGGGCAAATAGTTGTTTACGCCGCTGGCAACCACTGCAAACCAACGGTAAGTTGCCGGTGAAGCTGATGGCGCGCTGGTGCGCAATTTCAAAATGCGCGGCCGCCCGGTCACGTAGCCCATGTCTGCGTCATCTGCCTTGGTGAATTCCCACATCACTTTGGATGCTGAAAATGCGGTGGGGTCAGTGACATCTAAGGCAAAAACTCCTGGCCCGCCCGCACCGGTGCCCGACACCAAAACAGTTTTCCAATCTAACGCGCTGCCGCTTGAGCCCACTTGCGCCTCTGCTACCGCGGGAGTTGAGTCCACGTAAGCCTGATGGTTTGCGTTGTAAGAGTTGGCAGTAAGCGCAGCCAGTTTCGGCCCCATCCAACTTGGAATATATCCAAACAGTTCAGCACCGGTCAGGGAGTTAAAGGCATGCAACATGCCGTCGTTCGCACCCACAAAAATCGCAGGAGTTCTTGTTTTGGTGCTGTTAAAGAATGCGCTGTACCCAGGGGTATAAGGGGTAATGTTCGTCGACGGAGTCCCAGAAAAAACAATGCCCGAGTTGACGATGTCTCCCAAAACCTTG
>JANPDQ010000308.1:0-2204 GCA_031431575.1 Polaromonas sp. | reverse complement strand
GGTCACGCTAAAGTAAATAGCTTGTCGAACTGAGCCCCCACCGAGCGCTATGCCTCGGTGGTGCGCGGTCACTTTTTGTATGCCGCACACTCAAACTTTTAAACCCGCCACCTCGCCGGTAACGCCCCAAAGCGTTGCGGGTCAGGTGGCTGTTTTTTTGCTGGCCGACATCGCGCCAGCGCACCGGGTGTGGGGCTACGCGCGCTTTGTGATTCAACGCTTTGTGATGCGCGGCGTTGCGGGCTTGGTGTTTTCAAAAGTCATGGGCAGCGGTTTTGACGGCGGCTTTGGGCTGCGGCCCAGCGCGTCTCGGCAAGCACTGTTTTGTTTGTTCGCCACTGAATCTGATGCCGACGCATTTTTGGCCTCCTCCATAGCAAAGTCTTATGCGGCGCGGTCAAGTGAGTTTTGCACCGCCAAACTGCGCGCCTACTCCTGCAAAGGTACGTGGGCTGGTCACGCTATAGAAGTGTCTGCGGCGACCCCAGAAAGCGGCCCCATCGCCACGCTGACACGCGCTTCAATCAAGCCGTCCGCTGCCCGTCGCTTTTGGCGTATGCAGCCCGCCAGTGAGGTGTCACTGCGCCAAGCCAGCGGCTGCATGCTGGCCACTGGTGTGGGCGAAGCACCGTTTTTCAGGCAAGCCACTTTTAGTTTGTGGACCAATGTTGATGCCATGAATGCCTACGCCAGAGGCGGTGCGCATTTGGCTGCAATCAAGGCAGCAAACGCAGGCAGCTTTTTTTCTGAATCGATGTTTGCGCGGTTTGTGCCGCTCGCTTTTACCGGTAGCTGGCGCGGCCAGCATTTTGATTGACCATGGCCAACGAAGCATTGCTAAAAACCAAGCACGTCGTTGTTGTAGGCGCAGGTGTGGGCGGCTTGGTCAGTGCATTGCTGCTTGCGCACAGCGGCGTGCGCGTCACATTGGTGGAGTCAGCCGCTGCGCCCGGCGGCAAAATGCGCCGCGTGATGGTGGGCGGCGCGCCGGTTGACTCGGGCCCCACGGTGTTTACCATGCGCTGGGTGTTTGAGCAAATTTTTGCGCAGGTTGGCTGCAATTTGGTCGACGTGGTCAAACTTGAACCACTTGATATTTTGTGCCGACACGCATGGCGCAGCAGCGAAGCAAGATTGGATTTGTTCACTGATGTAGCTCGGTCTGCAGACGCCATTGCGCAGTTCAGCTCACCTGCGGAAGCGCTGCGCTTCAAAGCTTTTTGCAAAAAAGCCAAAGAAATTTACAACCACCTTGAAGGGCCCTACATTCGCTCGTCGCGCCCTTCATTGCTTGGCATGGGCGCTGACTTGGGCCCCAGTGGTTTGGTGGCGCTTGCCAGTTTGGGTCCCTTTGCATCGCTGTGGCACACCCTGGGCAACTACTTTCATGACCCGCGCTTGCGCCAGCTTTTTGGTCGCTACGCAACCTACTGCGGCGCGTCACCTTGGCAAGCGCCCGCCACGCTTATGCTGGTCGCGCACGTTGAGCTTGATGGTGTTTGGTCAGTCGATGGCGGTATGCATGCATTGGCGCAAGCGCTGGCCGACCAGGCGGCAGCACAAGGTGCGACGCTGCGCTACAACGCACCGTGCAAACGCATTTTGGTAACCGGCGGGCGCGCCAGTGGGGTTGAGCTTGCAAATGGCGAGCAATTGCAAGCCGATGCGGTGGTGTTCAATGGTGACGCAAGCGCACTTGCGCAAGGTCTGCTGGGCGACGCGGCCACACAAGCTGCAAGCGTTACGCCGCTTAACAAGCGCTCACTGTCAGCGGTGACCTGGTCCGTCAATGCCCGGGCGAAGGGCTTTCCGCTGGTGCGGCACAACGTTTTTTTTGACGACGACTACGCGCTGGAATTTAACGAAATTTTCAAGCAGCACAAGTTGCCCAGTCGCGGCACGGTGTACGTGTGCGCACAAGACCGCAGCGATGCGGCTGTCAGCGCCGACCAGAACGAACGCTTGCTGTGCCTCGTCAACGCGCCTGCGGTTGGCGACATGGCGGGCATTCACCCTTTAACTTTTTCGGAGATGCAATCATGCCAGGAGCAAAGCCTCAAACTGCTGGGCCAATGCGGCCTGGACCTGGATTTAACTTCAGCCACGGCGCACAGCGTTCGCACCACGCCGACCGAGTTCCACCAGCTGTTTCCGGGGACGGGCGGGGCGCTGTACGGCCAGGCGTCACACGGCTGGATGACACC
>JANPDQ010000307.1:0-5706 GCA_031431575.1 Polaromonas sp. | reverse complement strand
CGCTGGTCACCAGCGAATTGTCGCGCCCGTTTTTTGAAAGCACGATGGCCAACCCCAATTCCATCAAACCCGACGCCATGCAGCTGTCTGGCAAAAAAGCGGTGGTGACCGGAGTGAACAGCAAGCGCAGCTTCACCGATGGCGCCCGCGTGGTGGACGTTTACTACATCGACGGCAGCGTGCACGCGCAGGGTTTCTTAATGGTGCATTTGCCGAAAGAAAAAATCCTGATTGAAGCCGACGCCTACACACCCGGGGCGCCCAACTCTCCAGCGCCGGCAGTGCCCAACCCCCTGCATGTAAACCTGGTGCAAAACCTGGACAAGTTAAAGCTTGATGTAGCGCAGATTTTGCCGCTGCACGGACGAATCGTGCCACTGGCTGAGCTGTACACTGCCATCGGTAAAAAGTAGTTTTTTGTCCTTGTAGCCCAATAAAAGCGGGCGCAAGAAGCTATTTAATTAATAGCAAATTAAAGTGCTTTTGAGAGCGCTGCTGCAGCTTTCTGCAAAAAATCAAACTCGTCGTCGTCGATTGGTTGTTCACTAAAGTCGTAGTGGCAAAGTGTCCCAAACAGCGTTCCGCGCGAATGGCTGAGCGGTAGGCCAACATAGCTCTTGATAACACCTTGGTAGGTTTTGCCATCCAGCCTGATATCAAATGTGGAATCAGACGTGACGAGCTCGCCGTCGCGTAACGCTACCTGGCAAAAACTCTGCGAAAGTAAAATTGGCGCAGGCACTGCCGTGGCGGGGTCGCCAAGCTTGTCCACCAGTTCCACCATTTCCAGGTTGTCCCCATCGACCCTGTAAACCACCGTGCAGCGGTGTGCCACCCGGCGGTTCAAAAACAGCAAACCTGCGCGAAGGCCACCTTCTGCGACAGCAGTTTCAAATTGAATAATGTCTTCTTTTTGCATGGCTGTACTTTATCTGCCTCGGCTGGGAACTTTCGAGGATGGCGAATTTTGATTACATCGTCGTTGGAAATATATCCTAATGACCGACGTGCACCAAACCGCAGAGTATCTTCGGTAAAAATAGTTACAGAGCCGGACTTAAGATTTTGCAGGTGCATTTGTTTAAAAGCCTGGGCGGCAGAAGGCATCGGAGCGAAGATTGGCCCCAGCGATGGACTAATTTTTGACGATTTCGCCGCCGAATATCTGGATATTTGGCAAGAAATCGGCGACAAATAGACCGCTGCGGTCAATTTGCTGCCGATGCGCCCTCCGCCGCCCAGACTTCTAGGTATCGTTTTTCAACGCGCCGCGCAAATTCATTGCAAACAAGCCGACCTGCAAGGCAATCAGGGCAATAGCGCCGTCGTGCCAACCCCAAGCCACCCACAAAAGGTTGCTGCATAAGAACAACCAGAATCCCACGGCGCGTTTTCGTTTGGATTGCGACGCCACCAGCCAGGCCGACAGTAAAGTAAACGCCATCGCTGGCCACTGCAAAGCGTTGAGGAAATCGTCCATCACATCAGCGCCATTTGCGGACGTGACGTGACCGTTACTGGGACGCGAAAGCTTTGCAGATCGGGAAACAGCGCATAGGTGCGAACATGGCGCTTGCAAATAAACCAGACCTCGTCCTGGTCGTTACTTAAAACGAAGTAGGCTTCGCTGGTCTCTGACGGGTTGTACAAGCCCAACACGCGGTAGGCCTGCCCAAGCGAGAACCCGCTACTAAGCGGCAGCGGTTTTGCGCCACCGTCTAGCTCTTCAATGCGTACGTAGAGTCCGGGTTCAAGTGTGGTCATACATGAAAGCTGGTGGCCTGTCGCTGGTTGTTCAGAATTGGGTTCGGCGCGCTCGGCAGGCGTAAAGCGATGCTATTTGCACAAAGTGTGTGACGGGCGCTCAGACTTGCGCAAATGTGAGTAGGACGCGAGCCTTTTTCACGGCTTGTCTGGTGCGACATGTATTCAAGTCATTGTGTGATTTAAGGCCTTTGACGGTTTCGACCAATTAATATGGGCGTAAGCAGCTATTAAATATATAGTGTTTCAGATGCGGATTATGTGACTGTGCGGCAGGCTGGCAAGTAGCGCTGTAGTGCAGCGCGGTCTGAATCGATAATGCATTATTTGCTGCGCGCAATGGCGCAGGAATTTGCCCGTTAGCGGCTGCAGGTGCTTTTCAAGCATCTTTTGAAAGACAACCCCAATGGCTATTCAGTGGTTCCCCGGTCACATGTATTTGACCCAAAAAGCAATTTCGGAACGCATCAAGGAAATTGATGTCGTCATCGAACTGCTAGACGCGCGCTTGCCCGGCTCTAGCGCCAACCCCAAGCTGGCCGAGCTGACGGCGTCTCGCCCCACCGTCAAGGTACTGAACAAGCAGGATTTGGCCGACCCGGCCATGACCGACGCCTGGCTGGCCCACTACAACGCGATGCCAAACACCAGCGCAATCGCATTGGACGCCAGTGAAACTGCGCCAGCCCGCAAATTGATTGATGCGTGCCACAAGCTTGCGCCGTTGCGCGGCAGCATGGTCAAACCCATGCGCGTGCTGATTTGCGGCATACCCAACGTCGGCAAATCCACCCTGATCAACACGCTGACCGGCAAGCGCGCCACCAAAACCGGCGATGAAGCCGGTATTACCAAAATCGAACAACGCATTGTGCTGGCCGACGGGTTTTACTTATGGGACACACCGGGCATGCTGTGGCCACGCATCATCGTGGCGCAAAGCGGCTATAACCTGGCGGCCAGCGGCGCCATTGGCCGCAACGCTTTTAGCGAAGAAGAAGTGGCTCTGGAGCTTTTAAACACACTGATCAAGCAATACCCTGCTGCACTTGAGGCACGCTACAAAGTAGAAATCACAGTGGATTCAACCGATGAGCAGGTGTTAGAGGACATCGGTCGCAAGCGCGGCGCGGTGCTGACCAAGGGCCGAGTCAATCTGCAAAAAGCCGCTGAAATTGTGATTTACGAATTTCGCGCTGCCACTCTTGGCCGCATCACGCTTGAGACGCCTGAGCAATTCGCTGGCTGGCTTGCCGCTGGGCAATTACTTGATGCTGAGCGGCAGGTTAAAAAAGACGCAATTGAAACTGCGCGCCTGATCAAGTTTAAAAAAATCGCGCGGCCTGAAAAGCTGCGTGGCGCCTAAGCTCAAAGCCGCTGGGGCAATAGTTTTTGCACCAACGGGTGCAACACTTTTTTGTGCGCACCAATCGCGAAAAAATGCTCTTCAACGCCATCACAGGCACCCACGCGCTTGACGCCGTAGCGCGCAGTCAGTTCCTCGTGCACCAGCTCGGTAGCCGGGAACACACCCATACCTGCTGCGCCAAAGGTCTTTAGCAGCGCGCTGTCTTCAAACTCCCCGACCACATTGGCTTTGACGCCATTGCGTTCAAACCATTGGTCTAGCCGCAGCCGGACAGCGGCGTGGCTGGTGGGTAGCAGCACCGGTACGCTGTTAAGTGAGTGCGGAAAGTTTTTGCGCGCTGCCGCATCCAGTGTGGGCGGCGCATACCAGGCAATCGGCGACGCGCCAAGAGAATGGCTGTACACCTTCAGGTTGGGGTTGTTGGGCGCTGGGCGGTCGGCCAGCACCACGTCCAGGCGGTGCAGCGCCAGGTCGCCCAGCAAGTCTTCAAATTCATCTTCCTGGCAAATCAGGCGCAAGTTTGGCGTGTGCATGACGGGCTGCATCAGCTGGCGCACAGCCAGCTTGGCCAGCCCTTCAGAAATGCCAACTGCCAGCCGCACCGATGGCTTGCCAGATGCCTTGCGTACCGCGTCTGGCAGCTTTTCACCTAACTGAAAAATCATTTCTGCCTGCTGCATGGCAGCCGTACCCGCATCGGTCAGGGCGACGCCGCGCCCAGAAGGTTTCAGCAGCGTGTGGCCCAACGACTTTTCAAGCTCGCGTACCTGGGTGCTGACGGTTTGCACCGCCATACCCAGCTTGTCGGCAGCTTTGGCCATGCCGCCTTCTTTGGCAACGACCCAAAAATAGTAAAGGTGCCGGTAGTTGAAATCAGTGGTCATTTGCGCTGCCCGATTTAAATGCACATGGTTTTTACGAAGTTATTCTTCTTAATTATCTGCTTTTTCAGAATCTACATTGCCATTATCGTCAACGCTTCTTTCACTTCAACAGGAGTTTTTTATGCAGGTCATTTTCAAATCCCGTGATGCTGATGCCGAACATCTCCGTACTATCGCAGTGCGCCGCGTGCGTTTTGCGCTGCGTCGCCTCAGCTGGCTCGCACCGCGCGCTAGTGTTCAGCTTTCTGACGTGAACGGTCCGCGCGGCGGGGTAGACAAGCGCTGCCAGATTGAGATAGCGACTAAAAGCGGTGCACCCATCATCGTGACATCGATGGCGCGCGACTGGTTATCTGCATTGCAAAGCGCCTTAAGCCGCGCCACCCGTTCACTTATACACAATTACAAGCGCAGTCAGCAGCAACGTTCGGCCAACCTGAAGCTTACGGTAAGCAGCTGATCAAGCAAACACCCACCCATCAACAGGAAAAACAATGAAATGTCCCGTTTGCCCCGATTCTGTTTTGACCATCACAGACAAGAAAGGGGTTGAGATTGATTTCTGCACAACTTGCAGGGGCGTCTGGCTTGACCGGGGTGAGCTGGACAAGCTCATAGCGCTGTCAAGCGAGCAGAGCGCTCCGCGCCAGCAACCGCAGCAGGGCAGGCCGGATTTTGTTGACTCAGACAACCGGGGCGCTTACGCCGGACAAGGCTACGCGCCCAAACGCCGCAAGTCGTGGCTGAACGATATTTTTGACTGACAAGCCCACCAAGCGCGTTGACGCAACTTGCGCTTCTATTTAGTTATCGCCCGGGCAGAAAGTTCTGCCCGGTGTTTTTTCTGTTTATCTTATTTAAATAAAAACCGCCAAGCGGAGGAGTGTTTTCGTGGATACCTTGCTTCAGTTTGTACATTCTGATTTTCTGGGCAAAGCAGTGTGGATCTGGCTGCTGTTTATCGGCATTGTGGTGACGCTGCTAGCCTTTGACCTGGGCGTGCTGCACAAAGACGATAAAGAAATTGAAGTCAAGGAAAGCCTGCTGTTGTCTGCGGGCTACATCAGCGTAGCGCTGCTGTTTGGCGCCTGGGTTTGGTGGTATTTGGGCGCTACCAGCGGCATGGAATATTTCACCGGGTTTTTGATTGAAAAATCACTGTCGATGGACAACGTCTTTGTCATCGCGATGATTTTTTCTTATCTTGCCATTCCGCGGCTGTACCAGCACCGCGTGCTGTTCTGGGGTATTTTGGGTGTCATCGTGTTGCGCGCCATCATGATTGGTTTGGGTGCAACGCTGGTCACGCAATTCAGCTGGATTTTGTATGTTTTCGGCGCATTTTTAGTGATCACTGGCGTCAAAATGTGGATCATGGCCGACCATGAGCCCGACATTGCCAACAACCCGATCTTGAAATTTTTGCGCAAACGCATGCGCGTTACACCGCAGGTTGAGGGCAACGCTTTTTTTGTGAGAAAGCCAGACCCGGTCACTGGAAAAACCGTGCGATGGGCGACGCCCTTGTTTCTTGCGCTGGTCATGGTGGAAATCATTGACCTGGTGTTTGCAGTGGACTCTGTACCAGCCATCTTTGCCATCACCAACGATCCGTTCATCGTCTACACCAGCAATATTTTTGCAATTTTGGGGTTGCGCGCACTTTACTTTGCACTGGCTGCCATGGTG
>JANPDQ010000306.1:0-12227 GCA_031431575.1 Polaromonas sp. | reverse complement strand
TGTCGCGCTTTGGCTACTTGCGTACGCCGATGCCTGCTGATTCGTCTCCCGCTGCACAGGCCGACGCGCATGTGTGCCTGCTCGATGCGTTGGGCATCAACAAAGCGGCTGTTGCGGGTGGCTCTGCGGGCGGGCCATCAGCACTGCAGATGACCATCCGGCACCCTGATCGCGTCAGTGCGCTGGTTCTGCTGGTGCCACTGGCATACAAGCCCAGCACCTCAGCGGACTCCGCCAAACCTTTGGCACCATGGGCTGAAGCACTGTTGATGCGGCTGATTGGCTCAGACTTTCTGTTTTGGGCTGGGCTGCAAGTAGCGCGCGATCAGGTCATCCAGTACGTGCTGGCCACGCCGCCCGAGCAAGTCCGCACCGCCAGCCCGCAAGAGCGCGCACGCATCAACGCCATTCTTGACCACATCCTGCCGGTCTCCGCGCGTGCGGCGGGCTTGCGCAGCGATTCGGTACTTGGCAAAAGCCTGGGCCCGGCAGCGCTTGACAAAGTTCGCGCGCCAACGCTCATCATCAGCGTGCGTGATGACGGCTTTGGCACGTATGCCAGCGCCGCGTACACCGCCAGCCAGATAAATGGAGCGAAGTTTGTGGGTTTTGAGCGTGGTGGTCATGTGTGGGTGGGGCATGACGACGAGGTGATGGAGGAAATTTCAACCCATTTAATGCAGATCAAGAAATGACACACCTCCACCTTTTCTCGATCAACATTTCTGGCCTCAGCGTTTAAAGGAAACCACTCTGTGCTTTTTATACTTGCGCTCCAACTCTTTTTGCCGCTGATGCTCATTGGCTGGCTTGCAATGGCTCCACCGCGAAGCGTTGCCGGATTTTGGATTCAAACCACAGCAACAGCACTGGCACTGCTGACACTTGCATTGACGGGGCTTTGGCTTTTCCCGCCCTGGCGGACGCCCTATGCATTTGCTGGCCTGCTGGTCGTGGCTCTGGTGATGGGCTGGCGACGACGTTCGCCGTTTGGTTCACGTTGGCCATTTGGCTGGCTGGCCTGGGGCTTGGCGATTGCATTTACTGGCCTTGGTGCTTGGGGCACTTACCAGTCCACGACAGCATTATCTGGCCGCGCACCGCAAGCTGGCACAGTCGTTGAGTTGGCGTTTCCTTTAAAAAGCGGCGAGTACCTGGTTGTCAACGGCGGCAGCCATCGCAGCGTGAATGCGCACCTGATGACGCTTGACGCCAGCACAGCGCGTTTTCAGGCCTTTCGCGGGCAATCGTATGGTGTGGACATCGTCAAGCTCAACGGATGGGGATTGCGTGCCAGCGGTTTGCTTCCGCCAGAACCCAGCGCTTACTTCATTTACAACGAACCCGTTTACGCGCCCTGCACTGGCGAAGTGGTAGCGGCGCAAGACGGTTTGCCAGACATGCAAATACCGCAAGTTGACCGCGAACATATGGCGGGCAACCATGTGCTGCTGCGCTGCAAGCAGGCCAACGTGTTGCTGGGGCATTTCAAACCGGGCAGCCTGAGCGTGGCAGTGGGCGATCAGGTCAGTGTTGGCAGCCACATCGCTGCGGTGGGTAACTCGGGCAATACCAGCGAGCCGCACTTGCACGTTCATGCGCAGCAAGCGGGAACAGCCACAGCGCCTTTTTCGGGTACTCCGCTACCCGTGCAGTTTGATGGGCGATTTTTATTGCGAAATGACCGTGTTTCACTACCTTAAAAAAACAGGCTGGCGCTGCGTGAAGAGTTTGTGTCTATTAAGCACCTCTCGCTCCTTCCCCCTCTGGGGGAAGGCAGGGATGGGGGCAGGCACGGTACTGTCAAAGTTTCTGTACTTGCCCACACCCTAACCCTTTCCCAGCAGATTAGGGAACTCAAATTGAAAGTGTACAATTTTGCTTATGCTATGTATTCAGGAGCTTGTTGCGCCCGTATTTATTGGGCTACAGCCCTAAAATATAGATAAAACCTAACCAAATCAGCTAATATTTGCTGAATTACCTAACAAATGCCCTTTCCCACCCAGCGCATTCAACGGAATTTTCAAATACCGGATTCCGTTGGCCTCGGGCTCGGGCATTTCGCCAGCCTGCACGTTGACCTGAATTGAAGGGATGATCAGCGAAGGCATTTCAAGCGTGGCGTCACGCGCTGCGCGCATGGCCACAAACTGTTCTTCTGAAACCCCATCCTGCACATGAATATTTTTTGCGCGCTGCTCACCCACAGTGGTTTGCCACTGTGCTTGCCGTGACTCTGGCGGGTAGTCGTGGCACACGAACAGCTTGGTCTGAAGCGGCATTGCCAGCAACTTGCGAATGGACCGGTACAGCGCATGCGCATCGCCGCCGGGGAAATCTGCACGTGCCGTGCCTACATCGGGCATAAACAGCGTGTCACCGACAAAAACCGAGTCTTCTATTTGATAAGCCATGTCAGCGGGGGTATGGCCCGGTACCAGCAGGGCGACAGCCTCAACATCGCCTATCTGGAAGACTTCCCCATCCTTGAACAGGTGGTCAAACTGCCTACCATCGGTTGCAAAATCCGCGCCCAAATTAAACACCGCCTTGAAGGTGGACTGCACGGCGCGTATGTTTTCGCCAATCGCGATGCGACCGCCAACACGCTCTTTGAGGTAATGCGCGCCAGACAAATGGTCGGCGTGGGCATGGGTTTCCAGAATCCAGTCAACCGTTAAATCTAGCGCTTTGAGATAGGCCACCACCGCATCAAGAGATGTCGTGCTGGTACTGCCCGACTTGAAGTCGTAATCAAGCACCGGGTCGATGATGGCTGCGCGGCGATCCTTGTTGCTGGAAACAACGTAGGTAACTGTCCAGGTGCCAGGATCAAAAAATGCCTGCGTTGTGGTGCGGTGGGTCATGTCAAAGCCTTTTCATTTGTACGTGTTTTGTTTTTAAATATGTTGACTTATATTATATTATTTGATATATTAATGTCAATAGCCAGATAAACGCAAATCCATTTTTAAGCTCATGAGTACACCCCTTCACTTGACACACCCCGTCATCAGCGCAGAGCAGTTGCGCAGCGCAGCCGCTGAAGGTGTGGGCGTTTTAAAACTCTTGGCCAATGTTGACCGGCTGCTATTGCTGTGCCAACTCTCGCAAGGTGAGCATTGCGTGAGCGAGCTTGAGGAGGAGCTTGGGATTCTTCAGCCTACCCTGTCGCAACAACTTGGCGTGCTACGCAACGAAGGCGTCGTCAGTACGCGCCGCCAGGGCAAAAACATTTATTACAGCGTAGCAGACCCGCGAACGCTTGAAATTTTGGTGTTGCTGCACCGTTTGTATTGCCCTGAAGGAGAAACTAGTGTCAATTGACTGGAATGCATTTACCCCGTGGTCGTCTCTGTTCGGCGGCATGCTGATTGGCCTGGCCGCCGCCATGTTTGTGCTGCTCAACGGGCGGATCGCAGGCATCAGTGGGGTGCTGGGCGGCCTGCTTGCACCATCCAAAGGCGACGTACTTTGGCGTGTGGCGTTTATTGCCGGCATCGTGGGGGTGCCGTTGGCTTATTCCGCTTTTCTGGCTCTGCCTGCCGTACAGATTGACGCTGACTACGCCGCGCTGATAGCTGCCGGACTGCTGGTCGGCGTGGGCACGCGCTACGGCGCGGGTTGTACCAGTGGCCACGGTGTGTGCGGCCTGTCACGGCTGTCGCTGCGATCATTGGCAGCTACGGCTAGTTTTATGGGTGCGGGGTTTGTCACCGTGTTTGTCCTGCGCCATGTTTTAAGTTCTTAAAAAATCTTTCAAGGAAAATTTGAATGTTTGCGTTATCCGCTTTGTTGTCGGGGCTAGTGTTTGGTCTGGGGCTTATGGTGTCGGGCATGGCCAATCCAGCCAAGGTGCTCGGGTTTTTAGACCTCGCGGGCGCGTGGGATCCGTCTTTGGGTCTGGTGATGGCCGGGGCTATCTTGGTGGGATTTTTTGCTTTTTTGGTGGCCAAAAAACGCACGCGTTCTTATCTGGGCGCTGAGATGAAACTGCCCACAGCCTCAGCCATAGACAAACGACTGTTGACCGGCAGTGTGCTGTTTGGTGCGGGCTGGGGACTTGCCGGGTTCTGCCCCGGTCCGGGCTTGGTGGCGCTTGGCATGGGCGAGCCTAAAGCGCTGGTGTTCGTTGCGGCCATGCTGGTGGGCATGGTGATATTCACTTGGCTCGAGAAAAAACCACGCCTAACAGCGCTGCACACCACATGAAAGCCACACCATGACCAGCTTCACGGCGTGGCTGGCGGCAGGCGTGACCGTGGCCATACTGTTTGCTTACGAGTTGCTATTGCTTTGGCAACAGCGGCGCTACCCGGCAAGCCTGGCGCGCGCAGCCCATGCCAACTTGCGCGAAGAATGGTTTGCGGCGTTGTCAAAGCAGCCAGGCTCCGAAATTCTGGCAGTGCAAACGCTGCGCAATTCATTGATGTCTGCCACCATGACGGCATCTACTGCTGCACTGGGCTTGATTGGTGCGGCCACACTGCTCGCGCCGTCCCTTAATTCATCTTTTGGCACATTCGGCAACATGGCACACCACTTGACGGCTCGGCTGGCCATGGAATTGGTGCTGATGGGCGTGCTGTTTGCCTCGCTGGTGTGCTCGGCAATGGCAGTGCGTTACTACAACCATGCAGGGTTCATCCTTTCGATGCCAATTGCTTCTGACGAGCGTAATCGCTGGGGGCCAACTGCCGTTGCGTACCTGCGCCGAGCCGGACTGCTGTACAGCTGGGGCTTGCGTCATTTACTGATGGTCGCACCCGTGCTGGTATTTATTGTTTACCCGCTTGGCGGGCCTGCAGCGGCTGCTTTGGTGGTGACGGCGCTGTTTTCTTTTGACAAATTTCAAACCTGAATAGTTGTCGGCAAGTCTGTAAGGCGGCGGCCAGCCAATTTAGTTGCGCGCATCTTTTGGCCTGTTGCCTTGCGGCCAGTCTTTTGCTTTGCCTTTGTACACGGGCCTGGCCTGATGGGTGAAGTATTCCGACACATCAATGGCCTGCTGGTCACTCAGCGTGCCGCCCTGCCCTAGCGGCATTTTGTGCTTCACAAATGCAGCAGCGGTGTAGGTTCTGGCCATGCCCGCACCATCGTTGAACGAATCTTTGCCCCACAGTGGCGGCATTGCATACCCGCCAGTTGCTGTTTTCAAGCCAAGTCCCTGCGCGCCATGGCAACTGGCGCACTTTTCCACGTAAACAACTTTTCCGTTGGCACTGTCGGGTACAAGGTTGGCATTGATGGGCCCAAAACCTCGCCCCTTGACTGAAGTACCTGTAGGTACACCCACCGACAACCACTGCATGTACGACAAAATATTAACCATCTCGGGAGAGTTGTAGACCAGCGGCTTGCCGTTCATTGAGCGTTCAAAACAGTCGTTTACGCGGTCAATCAGCGTGATGACTTTCCCGCTGCGTGCCCGGTATTCAGGAAATGCGCCCCAAATGCCGACCCAAGGCGAAGCGTTGGCGGTAGTACCCCCGTCAAGGTGACAGTTGGTGCAGTTCAAGCCGTTGCCCACATTTTTGGGCAATAAGCGGCGGGTGTCGGTCATGAGCTTCTTGCCCTCTGCAACAGCAACTCCTTTGGGACCGCTCGGCAGCGTGGTGTCAAGCGGTGGCTTAAAGTCAGGCGCTGCAGTTTGCGCTGCTACGTGTCCGCTGACAACCAGCGCGATCAGGCAGGTCAACAGTCGAATTGCGAGTTTCATGGAAATGCTCCAGTTGATTTGCAAGAGCGCAGTGTGGCTGCCAAACTGTCTGAGCATGCATAAAGTTGCGAGTTACTTGATCCACATCAAAGCCGTTGGGCAGCTTTCGAATTTACGCTACCAAAATCCAATCAAAACTTGTTCTTGACGGGCAAAGGCGAGTGTCAAAAAGCTGTTGTTCAATACCAATGCCGCCCGACGCTTAAAAGCAACTTTGTCAAGGTCTACCTGGTTCGTGCCTGGTCAATTTTTATCCAGCTAAAGAGCCCCCCAAAGAGAGCACCCAAAGGCTTCAATGGAATTTAAAGACTACTACTTGGTGATGGGCGTTGAAAAAAGCGCAACGCCTGAAGACATCAAGCGCGCACACCGCAAACTTGCGCGCAAATACCACCCTGATGTCAGTAAAGAAAAAGACGCCGAGGCAAGGTTCAAAGAATTAGCCGAGGCCTATGACGTGCTCAAAGACCCAGAAAAGCGTGCTGCCTACGATAGGCTGGGTGCCAACTACAAAGCCGGGCAAGACTTTCAGCCGCCACCCGATTGGGCAAGCCAGCAAAGCGAGCATGGCAACTACTCACAAGGCTTTCAAGGTGGCGACGGCCAAGACCACAGCGCATTTTTTGATGCGCTGTTTCGGGGTATGGGCCGCGGGCAAAGTGCTGGGCAACAGCGCAGCCACCAAGCGTTTGACATGCA
Source organism: Polaromonas sp. (assembly GCA_031431575.1). GTDB lineage: Bacteria > Pseudomonadota > Gammaproteobacteria > Burkholderiales > Burkholderiaceae_C > Polaromonas. The sequence goes on along the minus strand of JANPDQ010000306.1, from coordinate 5,806 downwards.
TGGGCAAGACCAGCATGCCAAGATTCAGATTGACATTGAGGACTCATACCAAGGTGCAACCCGAACACTGCAACTGCGGCAGCAAACAGAGGGCAGCGATGGCCTACCACAGGTGGCACACCGCACGATTGAATTTGTCGTCCCCAAAGGCATACGTGCGGGTCAGCACATTCGCCTGGCCGCGCAAGGCGGGCCGGGTATGGGCAAGGGCAGCCCGGGCGACTTGTACCTGGATGTTGAAATGCTGCCGCACCCTTTGTTCCGCACTGACGGCTACAACGTATTGATGGACTTGCCGATTGCGCCTTGGGAAGCAGCGCTGGGCGCTGTTGTAGTAGCACCCACGCCTACTGGCCGGGTTGAAGTGAAGATCCCCGCCGACTCAGTGACTGGCCGCAAACTACGCGTCAAAGGGCGTGGGCTGCCCGCAAAAACACCGGGGGATTTTCTCTTTGTGCTGAAGGTTAGCCAGCCTGTAGCCAACAGCGAATCAGATAAAAAGGCTTATTCTGATTTACAAACGGCGTTCAAGACATTTAACCCGCGCGCACAGGTTGATGCGCTAGAAAAAACGCTTGCCACCCGCTGAAGGGCACACAGCATGACACCCAATTTCATACTTTCCACGCCTCCTGAGGCAGCCATTGTGGTGATGGAGGAAATCACAGAGCTGACGCTTGATGACCTGTGCCGCGCATGCGCAGCGCACGCCGACATCATCATTGAGCTGGTCAGTGAGGGCGTGATCGATACCACCCAGATGCAGCACAACCTCCCGCCTGAGCACTGGCGCTTTACCGGCCTGCACTTACACCGCGCAAAAATCGCCATGCGCTTGCACCGTGACCTGGGGGTCAATTTTGCTGGTGCAGCACTGGCGCTGCAGTTGATGGAAGAACTGGTCGAAGCTCGGAGAAAATCCAGTATAAATAGCTTTTAAATCCATATAATACGGGTGTAAGCAGCTATGATTTTAATAGTAAATTCCGAATTTGTAATCGATGTTTTAAAGCTGGCGCTTTACATTGCCTGCATCTACACGGGATTGAACGTCTATGCACGCCAGGCAAAGACGCCGTGGGTTGTGCGTTTGACGGCCCGGCGTTTCGCGCTGCTTTCAGTTCTGACGCTGGTAGTAGTTGGTGTCAAAATTATTGAAGACGTCACCACGCAAGACTCTGGCCCGATAGATGCAGCATTACTTTGGTATGTGCGGCAAGTCATACCGCCTGTAATGATCAGTTTTTTCGGCTGGGTCACATTGGCGGGCGCGGCAAAGGTGTTGGCCCCTGCCACAGCAGCGCTGTCCATTTTGTTTTATGCGACGCGGTATCGTGCCCAGGCTGCGCTGCTTGCCGCATCCATGACCAGCGGTTGGGCACTGACCTACGCAGTCAAGTCAGTGGTTGGCCGCGACCGGCCCGAGTTATGGAGCACGACCTGGTACTGGGGCTCGAGCTTTCCCAGTGGCCACACATTAAGTACCGCTGCTTTTTCTACCGCGCTGGTTATTGGTACAGCACAGATATGGCCCAAATCGCGTTTTATCGCCCTGCCCCTGGCGATCGTCTGGATCAGCCTGATGGCGCTGTCTCGCCTCGTTTTGGGCGTACATTGGCCAACCGATGTGCTGGCTGCCATTTGCCTTGGGGTGTTGATTCCGCTGGCGATCAGTATGGTGGTGTTTAAAGACGACAAGCGGTCTGGGTCTTTAATGACAGCGAAGAAAAATTAGTGTGCCACAGTTGGCGCTTCAAGCTGATGGGGTAGCGGTCTAATCGGCCTGAACGGCCTGATCGGCTATTCACATTCGGTATATCAAACTTCAATCAACGGGGAAACTCTTTATGCAATACCGACGCCTTGGCCGCAGTGGCCTGCAAGTTAGCGAGCTGTCATTGGGCTCATGGGTCACCTATGCCAATCAGGTCAACGTCAAAGCTGCAAAGGAAATGCTGGCGCTTGCGATGGACAGAGGCATCAACTTTTTTGACAACGCTGAGGTGTATGCCAGCGGTAAAAGTGAAGAGGTCATGGGCGACGCCATCAAGGCCTTGAAGTGGCCGCGCCTGAACTACATCGTGTCGACCAAGTTTTATTGGGGCCTGGCAGAGCCTGAGACCAAGTCCACATCTCCAGCAATCACCGTCAACCGCAAAAATACCCTGAACCGCAAATACCTGATGCAAGCCATAGACGGCTCGCTAAAACGCATGGGTCTGGATTTTATTGATCTGGTGTACTGCCACCGGCCTGATGCGCAAACGCCGATTGAAGAAACCGTGCACGCCATGAGCGACATGATCACCCAAGGCAAAGCCCTGTACTGGGGCACCAGCGAATGGTCAGCCGACGAAATACGCGCTGCCTGGTGCATTGCCGACAAGCACCATTTGCACAAGCCCGTGATGGAGCAGCCGCAATACAACCTGTTTCACCGCAAACGGGTGGAACTTGAGTACGCACGGCTGTACGAAGACATCGGCTTGGGCCTGACCACGTGGAGCCCGCTGGCCAGCGGATTGCTTACCGGCAAATACAAGAGCGGAGTGCCCAAAGGGAGCCGCGGCGCGCGCAAAGACATGGAGTTTTTGCTCAAGGGCCTGACTGACGACGCTAAAAACGCCGCAGTGACGCGGCTTGAAGTGGTTGCCGACGAGCTGGCCTGCACGATGGGCCAGCTTGCTATTGCATGGGCCGCGCGCAATCCGCATGTGAGCACAGTGATTACTGGTGCGTCAAAAATCGAACAACTCAAAGACAACCTGGGCGCTACAGACGTACTGGCAAAACTGACGCCAGACGTAATGGCCCAGATCGACAAAATATCGAAACCCTTGGCTGACTAGACGAATTGCTATTTCTTTAGGAGCTGCTTGTGCCCATATTTAATGCGCTAGAGGCACTTTTTACATGAAACACACAGAAGCACACCGCACACACCGCATTGGCTGGCTTCGTGCGGCCGTGCTGGGGGCCAACGACGGTATTGTGTCTACCGCCAGCCTGCTGGTGGGCGTGGCAGCTTCCAACGCCACCCAATCCACCGTGCTGATGACGGGCGTGGCTGCGCTGGTTGCGGGAGCCATGTCGATGGCAGCGGGCGAATATGTTTCTGTGCATTCGCAGGCAGATACTGAAAAAGCTGATATTGCCCGTGAACACGCCGAGCTTGCCAAAGACCCGGCTGCCGAGCTGCGGGAGCTGACGGCAATTTACGTTTCGCGTGGGCTCACGCAAGACCTTGCCAGCCGGGTAGCTGTGCAACTCACGGCGCATGACGCGCTGGGCACCCACGCACGCGATGAGCTGGGTATCTCAAGTGCTTTTAGCGCCAATCCCTTGCAGGCGGCACTTGCATCTGCAGCCAGCTTTGCAGTAGGTGCAGCGTTGCCGCTGGCTGTGGCCGCGCTCGCGTCGTCGCAAAGCGTGATGTGGTGGGTGGCCAGTGCATCACTGATCAGCCTGGCGGGGCTGGGGGTAGTGGCTGCTCAGGCCGGCGGTGCGAATGTTTTAAAAAGCGTCTGGCGGGTCACTTTTTGGGGCGTACTGGCCATGGCGGCAACGGCGGGTGCAGGTAAGCTGTTTGGTGCAGTTGTGTAGAAATTTTAGGCAATTTATGCCTGTAGCGCAGTAAATACGGGCGCGAAGAGCTCCTAATTTAATAGTGAGCAAAACCGCTTCATGTGTATTGCACTGCAACCATCATCCGCGCCAAAACGGCTTGATATCTGCAAATTTTGTAATCTCTCGCAGGCAGCGTTTGGCGTTGGGCTGCTTGCGTGCGGTGAGCCACCCGACGCCAAACCAGGCATTGGGATCGTCCGCAGCCAACCTTCGCAATGCGTGCTGTGCCATCAGCTCGTCGTTGTGCTGGCCAAGTGCATCCTGCACCGGCTTGAGCGCAGCGGCCATGCGCCTGACCTTTTGGGCAACAAAAAGAGGTTGGGCAAATTCAAGCAGGTAGCGCAGCCGCTTGAAGCGCTTGCGCACGCCGTGCTGCTGCGCCTCATCGAGTGCAAGAAATTTTTTACCATCGCGCAGCGCACGTTTGTGCAGCTTGTCCAAAAGCAGTGAAACGGATTTTTTCAGGCTGTCAGGCTTGCCATTTTCTTTGGGACTGTCGCGGTGTACAAAGCCCAGCAGGCCAAGCAATGCACCCTGAAATTCAGGCGCACGCACCGTTTTGCCTGGGTCAGGTATGTCACCATCATCAAGCTCAAACCCCACCACGGGGCCACCGGCTTCAAGCAGTTGCGGCTGCAGCACCAGCGCAAGGTGGCTGTTGTCGCGGTGCGCTCCCAACGCCCTGAAAGCCTGCACCAGTGCGGCCTCCCAGGTAGGGTCCAGGCCGTCAGTTAGACCCCCAAGCTCACGCAAAGCCGTGCGCAGACGGCGTATGCCAACCCGCAACTGGTGAATGTGGTCCGGCTCGCTACTGCCGCTTGCCAGCTCGCTCACGTTGGGCAGTATTTGGCTCAAGCACGCCTGAACAACAGTTCTCACCATTTCATGGCCGCAAGCGTGCCGGGAGAACTTTGGCGCAGTAGCCGATGTCGCCTCGCCGAACGGAGTCGCGCTGCGCAGGCGTTGCCCTTTCATGGACTTGGCAATCGTGCTGATCCACAGGCCATGGTCTGCACACCAACGGTGCGCCAGCGCTACCGCGTCTATTGCCACGCCTTCCTTGAGCTCAACTTCAAGCTCGCAGATGGGTAAAGATTGGCCGTCGGCAAAAACGCGGCCCTGGTCCAGCGCAAGCTCCACAACCGAGCTGCCATGCGCAACTTGCCGCGAAATGCGCTGGATGTCAGTGCCGTAAAGCAGCGTCATGACCGGGTACTTTTCATCGCCCTTGCGCGCCAGTGCCTTGTCGATGGCTTTGCCAACAGGCGCTCCCCGGTGGCGCGACAAATCAAGCGCTGGCACAGCGCCTGCGCTCTGCATCGGCAGGGCTGCGTTGTGCTCCAGCCGCTCCAGCACACCGGCCGTTGGCCCCTTTGCCGTCTGCACCCAGCGCCGCCCCTCTTTGCGCAGGCGCACAACAATGCCGTGCTTGGCCAAAGCGCCATCGGCGGTGTCAAAGTAGCTGGCTTGCAGGCGTTGCCTTCTGGCCTTGTGCGCCAGCACCGCCACGGCGACGCTTTTCAGACTTGCCGGTGGGATTTCAAACTTCAATTCAAATTCAGTCATACAGGCTAGTTTAGGCACTAGGCTAAAAAATATCACCCATTCGGCTGCATTGACGGCGTATTCCTACGCGCTTTCAGCGCTGTGTTTGATCTGGATCAGCATGGCGTGGCAAGCGCTGGTTAACGTCGGTCCATGCAGCACTCAAAAACTTCCCATTCACAAACTGCCGCTGTGGGCCAAGACCTGTCTGGGGTGCGCTCAACATGCTGAAGGTGCTGCTACTTTGCGCTGGCGCTTTGGTGGCAGCTGTGTTTGCGGCGGCGCTGTATGGCAACGCCCGATGGAACGCAGGTACAACCCAGTTACTGAACCAGCTGGACGCAGCCCAAATCAGAACCGCGCCACAATTTTTTTACAGCAAAGAGCTTGAGGGCTTGCCCGCGCCTGTCAAGCGCTATTTTCAAACCGTGCTCAAAGACGGCCAGAGCATCATCACAACGGTCACGGTACAGCACACGGGCACGTTCAATATGAGCACCGCCGGTGAAAGCTGGAAGCCATTTAAATCCACCCAACGCGTGACCACCCAGCGCCCGGGCTTTGACTGGGATGCGCGGGTGATGGTGTTTCCGGGCGTTGCGGCGCACATTCATGACGCCTACGTTGCGGGCAC
>JANPDQ010000305.1:0-1821 GCA_031431575.1 Polaromonas sp. | reverse complement strand
GGCGCTGCACTTGCCGCTGCGTTACGAAGACGAAACCCGCATCACCATGCTGGCCGATGCGCGTGACGGCGACATGGTGCAAGTTGAAGGGCAGGTGACGAACAGCGAGGTTACGTTTCGTCCGCGCCGCCAGTTGCGCGTGACGCTTGACGACGGCACTGACACCTGCACGCTGCGGTTTTTAAATTTCTACCCGTCGCATCAAAAAACGTTAAGCATAGGTGCGCGGGTGCGGGCGCGGGGTGAGCTGCGCGGTGGTTTTATCCAGCGCGAAATGGTGCACCCCAGCTTCAAATTGGCGGGCGGTGAGCTGCCCGGCGCGCTCACGCCGATCTACTCCACCGTAGCCGGTTTGCCGCAAGCGTACTTGCGCAAGGCCGTGCTCGGCGGCGTTGCGCGGGCTGACCTGAGCGAGACCATTCCAGCCTCTTTTCTAAGCCGAAACCTGCCAAAGCCGATGTTTGAACTGCGCGAAGCGCTACAGTTTTTACACAACCCGACCCCTGACACAGCACTCGCTACTTTTGAAGACCACACCCACCCTGCGTGGCAGCGCTTGAAAGCGGAAGAGCTTTTAGCTCAGCAGCTTTCGCAATTGGAAGCGCGCCGCGTGCGTGCAGCCATGCGCGCGCCGCTGCTGGCTGGTCAGTCGCTCAGCAACACCCAATGCACACTGCACGACCAGTTGCTTGAACGCTTGCCGTTTCGCCTGACAACTGCGCAGCACCGGGTGGGCGCAGAGATTGCCGCCGACTTGCAAAAAAATGTGCCGATGCACCGCTTGTTGCAAGGCGATGTGGGTTCAGGCAAAACCGTGGTGGCCGCGTTGGCTGCCACGCGCTGCATAGACGCAGGCTGGCAGTGCGCGTTGATGGCGCCGACCGAGATTCTGGCCGAACAGCATTTCAGAAAGCTCATTACATGGCTGGAGCCGCTGGGCATTCAAACGGCATGGCTCACTGGCAGCCAAAAAGCGAAGGAGCGTCGAGAGGCGCTGGCCATGATCGCCAGCGGGCAAGCCATGCTGGTGGTGGGCACGCACGCGGTAATTCAGGATAAGGTGATTTTTAAAAACCTAGCGCTCGCCATCATCGACGAGCAGCACCGCTTCGGCGTGGCCCAGCGCTTGGCACTGCGTAGCAAAATGACCACTTCGGATGCGGTGGCAGGTCAAGCGGGTGGTGAAGAGCCCCACTTGCTCATGATGACTGCCACGCCGATTCCGCGCACGCTGGCCATGAGCTACTACGCAGACCTGGATGTATCCACGATCGACGAGCTGCCACCCGGCCGCACCGCCATCGTGACCAAGGTGGTGAACGACTCGCGGCGTGATGAAGTCATTGAGCGCATTCGCAGCCAGGTTGCCGAAGGCAGGCAGGTGTACTGGGTGTGTCCGCTGATTGAAGAAAGTGAAGTGCTGGACTTAACCAACGCCACAGAAACGCACGAGGCGCTTAGTGCAGCCTTGCCCGGCGCGATGGTCGGCCTGCTGCATTCGCGCATGCCGGTGGCGGAGAAAAAAGCCGTGATGGCGTTGTTCAACGAAGGCGTGATGGCGGTGCTGGTCAGCACCACGGTGATTGAAGTCGGCGTTGACGTGCCCAACGCCAGCCTGATGGTGATTGAGCACGCAGAACGGTTTGGCTTGAGCCAGTTGCATCAGCTGCGCGGCCGCGTGGGGCGCGGGGCGGCGGCATCGGCCTGCGTGCTGCTTTACTCCACCGGCGACTCGGCGCGGCTAGGTGAAACCGCCAAGGCGCGGCTCAAAGCGATGGTTGAGACAAATGACGGGTTTGAAATTGCGCGTCGGGATTTGGA
>JANPDQ010000304.1:0-5394 GCA_031431575.1 Polaromonas sp. | reverse complement strand
ATTCATTGCCGTGGTGGATGCGGGAAGCATTCGCGGGGCGGCGCGCCAGCTCGATATGTCGCAGCCCGCATTGACCCGCGCCCTGCAGCAGCTTGAGGAAGAGCTGGGCGTGCAACTAATGGACCGCAGCGGCCGCGGCGTCACGCCAACCGCGGCAGGCAGTGCTTTTTTATCGCGTGCGCGGGTGGCGGAGGCCGAGCTGCGCAAGGCCGCTGAAGAAGCCAAAAACACTGTGGGTGACAGTACGCGGCTGCTCGCGCTGGGTGTATCGCCAGTGGGTGCGAGCCTGTTGCTGCCGGAGCTCGCCATCACGCTGCAACGCCTGCACCCCAAGACACGCATCCGCATTTTGGAGACCACGCCCAGTGCCTTGCTGTCCCTGGTGCGTGACGAAGTGATGGACCTGGCAGTCACCCAGCGCACCCGTATCCACCTGGACGCCGGGTTGGACTACCGGCCGCTGGCTGAAATTCAAATGCGCATGGCGGTGCGGCCCGGCCACCCTTTACTCATCAAGTCGGGCAAGAACGTCGGATGCAGCATGCACGATATTGCCGGCGCATCGTGGCTGTACATGACGGCGCACGACAGCTCTGACGACATTGTGAGCAGGTCATTCATTGCCAGCGGCCTGCCGGTGCCATTGGCTGCGGTGCATTGCGGTTCTTACTTTGTGGCGCTTGATCTGATTGCGTCCAGCGACATGGTGGGTGTGCTGCCGCCAGCGCTGCTTCGCTCGTGTATGCAATCGGGGCAACTGGTAGAGCTGGTACTGGCCCAACCTTTAATACCGATTCAGCTAGGCATGTACACGCGGTCTGGCTCGCCACCCACTGCACCGGCAAAGTCTGCTGCAGCAGCCATCATCGCTATCGCGAAGCGCATCACCTTGACCGGTGAACTTCGCAGTACGGCGCCGTTGAAAGCTTGACCGCCAGGGGTCCGGCGCTCAGCAGTTAAGACTTGAGCAGACCCAGCTTTTCAACCAACGCTTTTTCCCGCACAAAGGTGTCTTGCGCAAACTTCAAATATGCCGCCGAGCTCATGTACATCGGCTGCATGTCGTACTTGGCCAGTGCGGTGGTGTAGCTGGCTTGCTCCATCGCCTGCTTGAAGGCGTCGTGCAGGCGCTTGACAACTGCTGGCGGCGTATCGCGCGGGGCGGCGATGCCGAATGGTGAGTTTTGCACCAGGCCAAGGCCCAATTCTTTGAGCGTGGGTGCATCTGGGAACTTGGCCAGCCGCTGCTCGCCCCACGTGTTGAGTACCCGCAGTTTGCCGGCCTCAACTTGCGGCGCAAAACCGGTTGAATCCGCCGCGGCCATGATGTTGCCGCCCAAAATGGACTGCATCAGATCAGCGCTGCCTTTGTACGGCACGTGCAACAGTTCGATGCCGAGTTTTTGCGCGATCAGCTCCATCGTCAGGTGAGGGCTGGTCATGGTGCCGGTGGAGCCGTAGCTCAGCTTGCCCGGGTTGGCTTTGGCCCAGCCAACGAAATGCGTCCAGCTTTTCAGGGGCGAGTCGGCAGGTACGACCAGACCGAAAGCGTAACCCGTCACGTTCAGCACATAGGCCAGATCTTTAATGGGGTCCCACGTCATTTTGGTGGTGTAGGGCATGCGGAAAACGCCGAGTGGCACCTGCGCCAGCGTGTAGCCGTCGGCGCTGGAGGTTTGCAAGCCTTGCGCCGGTAGCGTTCCGCCAGCGCCGGGCTTGTTTTCAATGACCACGGCCTGCCCCAGAATTTTGGAGGCGTTGTCTGCCAGCACGCGCATCGTGACGTCGGTTGGCCCACCGGCTGGGAAGGCGATGACCAGCTTGATGGGTTTGGCGGGGAAAGCCTGGGCGCTTGCCAAAGTGGCCAAGCCTGGGGTGGTTAACAAGGCGGCGGATTGGAGAAGCTGACGACGCTGCATGGTGGTTTCCTTTAAGGAGCGTTTGATTGCGCTCGTGACCAATGATGCCGCAAGCCTTGTCGCGGTGCACTAGGGCTTTGCCCTGCAGACTTTTTTACCAGTAATATTCAGGCATGAAACTGCCATCAAAATTTTGGGCTGACCTGACGTCGCGCCATTTCTCGCAGCTTGCCGAAAGCAGTGTGATTGACCAAACCGTGGCCGTGCTGCCCGTTGCCGCCATTGAACAACACGGCCCGCACCTGCCGGTGAGTGTGGACACGACGCTCGTCAACGGTGTAATCGAGGCCGCACTGCCACACCTGCCTGAATTGCTGCCGGTGCTTTTTATGCCCACCCAGCAGGTCGGCAAGAGCAATGAGCACATCCGCTACCCCGGCACCTTAACTTTGAGCACGCAAACGCTGATCAGTGTGTGGATGGAACTGGGCGCTTGTGTGGCTCGCGCTGGTATTAGAAAACTGGTGCTGTTCAACAGCCACGGCGGGCAGGTAAGCGTGATGGACATTGTGGCGCGTGACCTGCGAGAAGCGCATGACTTGATGGTGTTTTCAAGCAATTGGTACACCCTGCCGCTGGGCGATGGCGTGATGAATTTGTTCACACCCGCTGAGCACCGTTTCGGCATTCATGCGGGCGATATGGAAACCTCCATGATGCTGGCGCTTCGTGAGAAATATGTCGATATGCAGCATGCGCAGCATTTCCGCACGCAAGCTGAGGAGCGCGCCAAAATCTATCCGGTTCTGGGCAACGGATCTGCCGCCAAACTGGGCTGGCAAATGCAGGACTACAACCCGTATGGCGCAGCGGGAGACGCAAGCGCTGCCACCGCAGCCAGGGGCCATGCGGTGATTGACGCTGCTGGCATTCAATTGGCACGGCTCTTAAAAGAAATCAGCAGCCTGCCTTTGTCGACTTTAAACCCCCAGCCAAACCACTCGGTATAAACGCCTTGCTTGAGCTGCGCAGCGTTGAAAAAGCGCCCGGGTAACAGCACACTCGCCCGGTGACCGAGTCGCGCCTCTTGTTGATGGACGAGCCCGCCAGCGTCATATCAAATGTTATTTAATAGCATGTTGCGCCTATAAAACGTGCGCTAGAGGGCTATTTGTCTAAAAATACTGCCTTTTTTGGAGTTTGGCACGGCGCTGCAGGCGGTAGTGGGCGGCTCCAGCTACTAACAACGTAACAGACGGTTGCTGTCGGTACGGCAACTACAAGCTGATGGAAAGCTTTGACTTGGCAGTACAGATGCTCCACTTGGTACCGCTTGATGAAGCTGTGGCAACTACCCCCCACGCTCCGGTGAATTGGGATGGGATTTCCGTCAGGCGGAAAAACAAAAGTCGGCACCTGGCCGACTTATTGTTGCTACGGGCAATCAGCCCGTGCGGGCTAATTACATCCGGCTTGGTGTCAGGGAAACACTGTAGTTGGTACGAGCAGCCAGCGCCTTGACGCCTTCTTGCCTGACTTGAGCGCGGCTCAAGCTGCTGCTAGCTGGGCGCTCGGCCGCCGTGAATTCTCCGATTTCGTTTGAAGCTTGCAACGTACCATCAGCGCGTGCCTTGGCATATTCGGCCATGACTTGCGCGCGGGTAACCGAGCTGGTCGTGTTTGGCGTAATCACTTCAAAAGTGTCGGCAAACGCGGCGGTTGCGCCCAGTGAAGACAAGGCAATAACGGTAGCTGCAATAAGTTTCGAGTTCATGATGAATTTCCTGATGGTTAAACAATAAAAGTGATGGGGTCTGTTCAGAACAACCCGCTTGTCAGCTTTCGGCTTTGGGCGGGTTTGCTCGCCAATGCCGCCTCTTGCGGGGCGTGTATTGGCGCGTCGATTAATATGTTTCGTAGCCGGCCTGGTCATAGTCCGACTGCGCGGCGCGGGCTGCCATGATGCCTTCATTGCGCACTTCAGCGCGGGTCAGGGTGCTAGGCGCTGGATTTGCGGCAACTTTAAATTCACCAGTTTCGTTAGACACTTGCAAAGTACCTTCGGATTTGGCTTTTGCGAGGTCGGCCATCACTGCGGCGCGGGTGGTGGTGCTGGTGGTGTTTGGAGTGATCACTTCAAAAGTGTCAGCAAACGCTGCGGTTGCGCCCAACGAGGACAAGGCAATAACGGTAGCTGCAATAAATTTCGAGTTCATGATGAATTTCCTAAAAAGTTAACAATAAAAGTCTTATCGACCATTTCGGTCAACCTGCCTGCCAGCTTTCGGATGGGAGGGCGGATTGACCGTCTCGGTGAGCAGCTTGTTTACTTGCATCTCATCGATGGAATGAACTTTAAGCCTTTTCTTTGATATTAATAACCCATTGGTCAGCAATACACTATTGCAAAATGCGCAATAAAATATTGAATCCGATTTGATTGTTAACCTTTTGTTGCCGAATTCTGGTTAAAAGTTACGTGTTAACCCTTAACGAAAGCCTTTATGGACAGACTTCTTTCAATGCGCGTCTTTCAAAAAGTCGTTGATGAAGGCGGATTTGCCGCAGCGGCCCGAGCGCTGGACATGTCACCCGCAGGCGTGACGCGCCTGGTCACCGACCTTGAACAGCACCTGGGAGCGCGCCTGATGCAGCGCACCACCCGTAAGCTGCTGCTCACCGACGCTGGCGAGGCGTATTTGCTGCGTGTGCGGGGCATTTTGGCCGAGATTGATGATGCTGAAGCCAGCGCTGGACACAGCAGCAACGCCATGAAAGGCGTGGTACACGTACTGGCCCCGCCACTGTTCGCCAACCACTTTCTGGCCTACCAGATCAAGCACTGGACCGCCCGCTACCCCCATGTGTGCATTGACCTGCAGGTTGACCCGTTTCCCATTCCGCGCGTGGAAGAATTTGACGTGACATTCCTGTCCGTAAATGAGGGCGCAGACCTCAACATCGTGGCGCGTAATCTGGCCACCACGCAGTGGATTGTGTGCGCCAGCCCGAGTTACCTGAAGCGTTACGGTACGCCCCTGCAACCGGCTGACCTTGGAAATCACTTATACCTGCGCTTTCCATGGCTCGCCTTGTCTGGCCCGCAGACAAAAGGGTTGACTTTGATCCCTCTGAACGGCACGGGCGAAACGGGCGAAACGATAGACGCGCCAATTCAAACCGTCCTGCATTCCCCCAGCATGGATATGTTGTTTAACGCGGCGCTTGACGGCGCAGGCATCGCAGTCATTCCGCAATACCCGGCGCAAAGTTACCTCGCAACAGGCGCTCTCATTCACATCCTGCCCGACTGGATTTTTGGCCGTTTCACGCTTTACGCGGCATTGCCTACGCGAAAGCTGATTCCAGCCAGAACTCGGGCGTTTCTAGACTTTGCAACAGAGATGGCCTTCAAGCCGATTGAGCCACTACCAGCGGCTTTGATCGCGGCCTAACGAATGTCCGACCAGCGCCGAATGGCGTTGCTTTTAAACACGCAAAATAGAGTCTTTTAAAGCTGTAGCCCAATAAATTC
>JANPDQ010000303.1:0-5712 GCA_031431575.1 Polaromonas sp. | reverse complement strand
TGGCAAGCCAGCAGGCAGCTCAACAATAAAAGTCGCGCCGCCGCCAGCGCGTGCCTCGCAGCGCGCAGTGCCGCCGTGCTGCTGGCTGATAGAACGCACCAGCGCCAGGCCCAGGCCCACGCCGCCGTCACGCTCGCTGGCGCCGGGCAGGCGGTAAAACGGCTCAAAAATGCGCTCGCGCTGGTCTGCAGGTACGCCGGGGCCGCGGTCGTTGACCGTTATCACCGCGCGCTGGTTGTTGCCCGTACCCACCAACGTCAAGTCCAGCGTCACGTCGCCCGCGCTGTAGCGGCGTGCGTTTTCCAGCAGGTTCCGAATCAGCCGCCGCAGCAGCCGGGGCGAGCCCTGCAGCACCAGGCTTTGCCCGGTGGTGGACAAGCCCAGCTCGGCGCTGGCTCGGGCGCATTCTTCGGCGGCCAGGCCGGTTAAATCAACCGATTCAAAAGGCTCGGCGCTCGCTTGCCTGGTGTCCAATCTGCTCGCCAGCAAAATCTCGGCAATCAGCTCGTCCAGCTCTCTGATACTGCGCGAAATTTCATTACGCTGCGGCGACGACTGCGCCAGCCCAGACAACTCCAGCCCCATGCGAATACGCGCCAGCGGCGAGCGCAACTCGTGCGATGCATTGGCCAGCAGCGATTTGTGTGAATTGAGCAGCGCCTCAATGCGCTCGGCGGCATGGTTAAACCGCTTTGCCAAAAACGCCACTTCATCGTTGCCATCGGCTACAAGCCGAGTCGACAAATCACCCGCACCCCAGCGCTCCACGCCGCTTTGCAGGGCTTCCAGGCGCTGCGTGAGCCGCCGGATGATGGGGTACGAACCGAGCGCCACGGCCACTGCGACCAGCGCGAGCATCCAGCCAAAGCCAAACGGGGGGCGCTTCCACGGGTTGCTACCCGGCGCGCGTGCAGGCCGGGGCAAAAACACATTCAGGCTCTGCCCGTCCTTGGTGACGACGTCAAACTCAAGGCCTTCGGCCAGCTTTCTACCCGGTTTGGTTTGCGCCGTAGCTATCACCTGCCCGGCAGCGTTTTTAATTTGCAGCTCGCGTATTGGTAACTGCACATCGTCGCGGGTCAGCCGCCACGCAGCACCCACTGAAAATGTCAGCACCACCACGGCAGCCACCACAGCCAGCCAGATGCGAACGTACAGTTTCGACGTGAATGAAAAGCGCATCAACTCACCGAATCAGTCTTGCTGTTTGGCAAAAACGTAGCCCACACCGCGCACCGTCAAAATGCGTTTCGGCTCCTTCGCATCTAATTCAATCGCTTGCCGAATGCGGCCCATGTGCACGTCAATCGAGCGGTCAAACGCTTCCAGTTCGCGCCCGCGCACGGCCTCCATGATCTGGTCGCGCGTCAGCACCCGGCCCGCGCGCTCGGCCAGCGCGGCCAGCAAATCAAACTGGTAAGACGTGAGCTCGCGCAGGTCGCCCGCCACACGCACGGTGCGCGCGTCGCGGTCAATTTCGAGTGAACCGAACTGCAGGGTTTTTTGCGCAGCACCGTTGATGCTGGCCGCCGTCTCACTGCCCCGGCGCAACACAGCGCGCACTCTGGCCAGCAACTCGCGCGGCTCAAACGGTTTGGGCAAATAATCGTCCGCACCAATTTCCAGGCCCACGATGCGGTCCATCGGGTCGCCCTTGGCGGTCAGCATCAGCACCGCAGCGGCTGTGCCACTGGCCTTGATGCGGCGGCACACTTCCAGGCCGTCCATGTCGGGCAGCATCAAATCCAGAATCACCAAGTCAGGCGGGGAAGTGTGCAGCTCAGCCAGGCCCTTGGCCCCGTCAAGCGCGTGGGTAAAACCATAGCCCGCCTGGCCCAGGTACTCACCCACCATGGCAGCCAGGCGCGCATCGTCTTCAATCATTAGCAGGTGCTGTTGGGTCATATGCGCATCCTCCTTCAGTTGGGGCAATCGGGTTTGTCGCTTGGGTAAAGATGGGGTAAACCTCAAAACTTAAGTTTCCAACGCAGAGGCGCAGAGGCGCAGAGAAGGCGGGTCAGAGGAAGAAATTAAAACTATGCGGCATTTCTCTGCGGGTCTCTGCGTTCTCTGCGCCTCTGCGTTGAATGACTACGTTCCCGGCTTTGATGGTGGCTGTTGCATCCGAGACGCCAGCCAAACCAGCGCCAGCACCGGCACACCCATCAGCGCCGTGGCATTAAAAAAGTTGCTGTAGCCAAACGTATCGACCATCTTGCCCGAATACCCAGCCAAAAATTTGGGCAGCAGCAGCATCATGGAGCTGAACAGCGCGTACTGCGTAGCCGAATAATTGATGTTGGTCAGGCTCGACAAATACGCCACAAATGCGGCCGATGCAATGCCGCTGGACAAGTTATCGGCTGAAATCACAAACGTCAACGCCGCCACATCGTGCCCACGGGTACTGAGCCACGCAAACAGCACATTGCTGGCGGCGCTCAGCACTGCGCCCAGCATCAGCACACGCATCACGCCAAAACGCATCGCCAATATGCCGCCCAAAAATGCGCCCACCAGCGTCATGACCACACCATAAATTTTGGTCACCGCAGCCACCTCGTCTTTGGTGTAGCCCATGTCGACATAAAACGGATTGGCCATGATGCCCATCACGACATCACTGATTCGATAGACTGCAATCAGCGCCAATATCAAAATGGCCTGCTTGCCGTAGCGGCGCAAAAAGTCTGCAAAAGGCTCAATCAGCGCGCCCTGCAGCCACTCCGCTACGTTGCGTGCAGGTTTGACTTCTCGCGCAGCGGGCTCGGGCGACAGCAGAACAGTTGCCACGCCCAACAGCATCGACGCAGCCATCACCCAGTACGCAATTTGCCATGCGCCTTGCTGGTAGCCCACTACGCCGCTGACTTCGGATCGCGCGGCAATCCACAACGCGCCCGCTCCGGCCCAAATCATCGCAATACGGTAGCCCGTCATATAGCTGGACGCCAGCGCCGCCTGGCGGTCGGTGTCGGCAGATTCAATGCGATAGGCGTCCAGCGCAATGTCTTGTGTGGCCGAGCCCACGGCAATCGCCAAAGCGCACCACACCACAGGGGTCAGCGCCAGGCTCGGGTCCGTCAAACCAATGCCGATCAATGCGCAAATAATCGTAAGTTGTGAAACCAGCAACCAGCTGCGCCGCCGACCCAGCAAGCGCGTCAGCACGGGTATGGGCATGCGGTCGACCAGCGGTGCCCACACCCATTTAAACGCGTAGGCCAGCCCAACCCAGCTCAGGTAGCCAATCGTGGTGCGGTTTACTCCAGCTTCGCGCAGCCAAAAGCTCAGCGTGCCAAACACCAATAGCACCGGCAACCCGGCTGAAAATCCGAGCAGCAACATGCGCAGCGTAGCGGCCTCGGTGTAGACGGCAAACACCTCGCGCCACGGGCGTTTGGCAGGCGGGGAATTCTCGCTGGCGGTGGGTGCTACTTGCATTTGTGTTGACGGGGTTTGTCAGGTGTGTTGATCTGGCTTTGTCGGTATTATTAGCGCATGTGTTTTCTATGCGAGGCTAAATCGTCTGCTTGGGTTGGCCGCCGAGCTTTTTTATTGGCAGCAGCAAGTAGCGCAGTCGCTGTGCCTGCGGCTGCGCAAGTTGACGTTGGCAAGTCGTCCGGCCTGCGCAAGCTGGTGCCCGCTGAAGAGCTGGAAAACGCCGCCGCGCAGCAATACGCGCAAATGATGGCCGAAGCCCGAGGCCAGGGCGCGCTGGCCCAGCAAGGCAACGCGCAACTCAGCCGTTTGCAAGGCATTGCCACCAAACTGGTGCCGCACACCGCGCAGTGGAACGACCGTTCCAAGGGCTGGAAGTGGGAAGTCAATCTGCTCGGCAGCAAGCAGATCAACGCGTTTTGCATGCCCGGCGGCAAGATTGCTTTTTACACCGGCATTCTTGAGCAGCTCAAACTCACCGACGACGAAACCGCCATGATCATGGGCCACGAAATGGCCCACGCGCTGCGCGAACATGCACGCGCCCGCATCGCCAAAAGCCAGGGCACCAGCGCGGCGCTGTCGATCGGCGCGCAGTTGTTGGGTCTGGGCCAGCTGGGTGATCTGGCTGCAGGTTTGGGCACGCAGTTGCTGACGCTTAAATTTAGCCGTGGAGACGAAACCGACGCTGACCTGGTCGGCCTGGAAATCGCCGCGCGCGGAGGCTACAACCCGCAAGCCGCCGTGAGTTTGTGGGAAAAAATGGGCCAGGCCAACGGCGGCGGCCGGGGTGGCCCGAGCTTTTTATCAACCCACCCGTCCGGGCCGCAGCGCATCCAGGAGCTGCAAGCCAACGTCCCCAAGGTGCAAGGGCTGTACAAGCGGGCGCGCGGGTAATTTTAAGTAATATTGGCCTGTAGCTCAATAAATACGGGCGCAAGCAGCTCATTTATTAATAGTAAAAGGCAAATGTGACCCATGCCCACCAAGTCAACGCACCAGACGCACTGGCTGAACTTACCGCTGCGTTTGATGCCTATGAAGACGCACTGGTGAACAACAAGGTCAGCGTGCTCGACGAGCTATTCTGGAGCCACCCGCTCACGCTGCGTTTTGGCGCAAAAGAAAACCTTTTTGGTGCTGACCAGATCAAGGCCTTCCGGGCATCGCGGCCCAGCGCGGGTTTGCAGCGCGAAATCATTGACCGGCATATCGTCACGTTTGGTAACGCCGCTGGCGTTGCCAACATCACCTTTAAGCGTACCGCCGAGCCGCGCATTGGCAGGCAGTCGCAAACGTGGGTGAAGTTTGCCGAGGGTTGGCGTGTGGTGTCGGCCCACGTTAGCTGGATGGACGACTAGCCCATGAGCGCGATCCCGCCCGATGACCTGTCAAGCGAGCTGCTGGCGCTGGGTTCAAGCCCGCGCAACCAGTGGCGCGTTAATGCGCTGCAATGCGATTTGGTGCGCACTCGCGCCGCGTCTCAGCCCCTTTTGCTGCCTGCGTTGCCGCAAGACTTGACCATCGACCTGTGCCGCACTGCTGTGGTGGTGATCGACATGCAGAACGATTTTTGCCACCCCAAAGGCTGGCTGGCGTCGATAGGCGTAGATGTTGCGCCCGCCAGAGCGCCGATTGCGCCGTTGCAAGCGCTGCTGCCCGCATTGCGAGCGCAAAACGTGCCGGTACTGTGGCTCAACTGGGGCAATCGGCCAGACAAACTCAACTTGAGCCCGTCTGCACTGCATGTATATAACGGCGATGGCCGCTCGCTGGGGCTGGGTGATGCGCTCATCAGCGTGCCGATTGGTAGGCCAACAGACGCATTGGCAGACGACGGCCACAACCGTATTTTGCAAGCCGATTCCTGGGGTGCGGCGGTGGTCGATGAGCTGGTGAAAGCACACGCCGACATCAGCATCGACAAATACCGCATGAGCGGTTTTTACGACACCTGCCTCGACTCTGTGCTGCGCAACCTCGACATCAAAACGTTGCTGTTTGCAGGCGTTAACGCAGACCAGTGCGTGCTGGCCACGTTGATGGATGCGAATTTTCTCGGCTACGACTGCGTGCTGCTGGAAGACTGCACCGCCACCACGTCGCCAGCATTTTGCTGGGACGCAACTTTGTACAACGTGCGCCAGTGCTTTGGCTTTACCACGCAATCGAATGGGTTCTTGCCATGAGCTTGCCAGCGTTTTCGCACCTGGCTGCGGCTGACTGCCCGGTGTTTCGCATTGCTGCGGGTGAGACGAACAAGTTTGTGAT
>JANPDQ010000302.1:0-3373 GCA_031431575.1 Polaromonas sp. | reverse complement strand
CAGGCCTTGCACCAAAGCCGCGTTGTCGGCATCAAAACCCAGCCCAACAATGTGTACCGTTTCGCCCGCAAAGGTCACTGAAATTTCAGTGCCTGTCAGGTACTTCAGGCCCACACTTTTGGCCGCCGCCGCTGCGCGCTTTTGACCGCCAATTTCGTCGTGGTCCGTCAGCGCCCACAGCTCAACGCCGTTGGCTGCGGCGCGCGCGGCCAGCAGCTCGGGCGTGAGCGTGCCGTCAGACACCACTGAGTGGCAGTGCAGGTCGGCATTGAGGATGGAAGCAGCTGGTGGTGAAGTCTGGATGGTCACAACTTCATTTTAGGCTTTACAGCGTGACCTTGTGCCCAGCCTGCACAATGGCTTTTTATATCGACCAGGAGCCCACCATGATTGTTGTCCACCACTTGAACAATTCCCGATCGCAGCGCGTGCTGTGGCTGCTTGAAGAGCTTGGCCTTGCCTACGAGATCAAGCGCTACGAGCGCGACAAAAAAACCATGCTGGCCCCGCCCGAATTGCGCAAGGTGCACCCGCTGGGCAAATCCCCGTTGATCACCGACGGCGACCTGACGATTGCCGAATCCGGCGCGATTATTGAATACCTGGTTGAACGCTACGGCGACGGCTGCTTTGCCCCAGCGCGGGAGCTGCCCGCTTACTTGCGCTACCGCTACTGGCTGCACTATGCCGAAGGCTCACTGATGCCTCCACTGCTGCTCAAGCTGGTGTTTGACAAGATTGAAAAAGCGCCCATGCCCTTTTTCGTCAAGCCGATTGCCAAGGCAATCTCAAGCAAAGCCAAAAGCAGTTTCATCATGCCGCAGCTCAATACGCACCTGGACTATCTGGAGGCAGAGCTGGGCAAGGCTGCATGGTTTGTGGGTGATGAGTTCACCGCCGCAGACGTGCAATTAAGCTTTCCCATCGAGGCAGCGGCTGCACGCGGCGGACTCAACGCCACCCGCCCCAAGCTGATGGCATATTTGCAAAAAATCCACGCCCGGCCGGCCTACCAGCGTGCGATTGAGCGCGGTGGCGAGTATGACGTGATGGGTTGATGGCTGCACGTTTGCTATTAATTCAGGAGCCGCTTGCGCCTGTTTTTATTACGCTAGAGGCCTAAATGACGTCAAAAAGACACAAAAAAGCTAAAAACAGCTCCAAAAGCTTAAACCTCGGCCGCTTCGACTAAAAAACCGCGTCTCTGCATTCGCTGAACCGTTGGCCGTCAACCAGTAGCTAGTTCAGCCGGGCCAGCAGGCTAATTTGCTGCAGCAGGGCGACTTGCCGCCCAGCCCTCAGTTTTGGGCCAAAAAGTGCGCTACAAACGCGTTTGCATGGCCGTGCCCGAACTGATGCTTCGGCTTGAGCAGGCTCACCAGTCCCATGTGTTTGAGATCACCGGCGCGCTTCAAAATTTCCATCCAGTGCGCTATGGGTTTGTCGTAGGTTTTCTCAATCGATGGAAAGTACGAAGCTGGGCCTTTGGCCTTGGGCTTTTCCAGCATCGGGGCATCGCGGGGTGACGGGTTCATGTTGCATCCTTTCAGCTAATACGGCGTTTTCTTGCCTGAAGTTAGTTTGCGCCCATACATGGGTCACACCTTGGTGGGCCATCGGCGCAGGTCAGCGCCAAGGCAGGCCCCGCGCAGATTTATCCCCGTCATTTTGAGCAATTTATAGCCCCATGGCGCGGGTGCGCACAGCAATGACGATCGATATGTAAGCACTTATCCCGTAAATGCGAGCTGATTGATTTCAAACTTCCTGAGGAGGAGCCAATTTTTCATCCTATCGTTGAAACACTCAACGCATCTATGGGTCGTGGCGCTCTGTTTTTTACAGCTCCACCACCACACCACTTCGGCCAAGCACTTCCATCAGTCTCGCAAGATCGGGCGGGCCTGCCGGGATTTCTTTGTCAATCGCAGTAAACATCTGGGCAGCCAATGCCCCTTGCCCGGTCACTTCAAGTAACTGCCCGCCACCGGAGCAGAAGCTGAACCCGTGCTCTGTGCCGCGCGGAACGTGCACGAGCGTTCCCGCCAGACACGTGTGGGAAGCTCCCTCGCATACAAATTTGACGCCAACTTGCAGCACGTAAAAGCATTCGTCCCAGTCGTGGCTGTGTGGCGGTGGCCCTGTTCCTTCGTCGCCCCGCTGAAAGGTAAGGCCGTAGCTTTGTGTTGCTGCGTTGGCAGCCAGTACGGTGACTTTGGTGCCAAGAACATTCAGCGGCGGTGCGTGCTGATCGGGTTGCAATACAAAGTGCGAGGGTTTCATCGGTTCACTCCAAAGGAAAAAAAAATGGGCTTGCTGCGCAGGCAAAAGCTGATGGCGATTCGCCTTTGGGAACTCGGCTATTAGCGGTTGTGTCGTGTTCGCCATGCGGTAGGTGTATGTTTGTGTTTTGCTCACGTCTGTAGCTCTTGCGCGTGGGTTGGCCGTGTGGTCGCTCCCGATTCGAGCAGGCGCGCATAGCGCGGTGCATAGGCGCGCAGCAAAAGCACGCCGCAAACCATGAGGACTGCAGCGATGGGCAGCCCCTGCGGATTCAAAAACGCGTGAAACAAAACGACGACCGCTATGACGGGCGACAACAGTGCAAGCCCCAGCGCCGGAGCGCGATTTGTCAGCAAACAAACTGCACCGATCAACTCCACAGTTTTCATCAAGGGCCATAAGAAACCCACGCTTTTCAACGCTGCTTCAAAGTCAAGTCCGCGCTGCGATGTGGGTGGGTGAACCAGGTGCGCGCCGGTGGCAATGAATGAAAACCCGTCGATGGCACCGACGAGAAAAACCACGCCAAGCACTACGCGCGGAACGGTCAAGAGCCAAAACATGGTCATGCAAAGCTCTTTTGCTTGTTGCGCTTTTCAGCCGCGTTGGACAGCTCCCAGACGCAAGACTCGACAACCGCAAAGGCGTCGCGCTGTGCATAGTCGGCCTGCAGGCGCTGCGCATTCAGCACGTACTGGGGCTCAGAAAGTACGGCTTGCACGGCGCTGCGCAGCGCCGACGCAGTGGGCCGGGCGGTGCGCAGGTTAATCGCTGCGCCGGTGTACGCAACGCGTGCGTTCACTTCAATTTTGTCTTCAGTCTCGCCCGCCAGCACGAGCGGCACGCCGTGGCTCAGCGCCTGCTGGATTCCGCCGTAACCACCGTTGGTAACAAACACATCGACATGCGGCAGCAACTGGTCAAACGGTATGAAATCAGCAACATAGGCGTTTGCAGGCAAGGCTCCGATGTCTGCCGCTGCATCTTTACCGGCTCGACCCGTCACGGCAACGACCACCGCATCCATATCTGCAAGCGCGGCCAGGGTGGGCCAAATCAACTCGGCGAAATCGCGGTTGGCAACGGTTCC
>JANPDQ010000301.1:0-2967 GCA_031431575.1 Polaromonas sp. | reverse complement strand
TCTGCCAGCTTGCTCCAGCGGTCCAAGGCTCGGGCGAGGCGGGCGGCGACTTGTGGGTTCATGGCGTCGAGTTCAATGACCCGCTCGCTCCAGAAAATATAGCCTGCGGCATCCGCCCGGTGAAACGCTGCGGGGTTGCTGCAAAACGCACTGACGACGCTGCGCGCACGGTTAGGGTTCTTCAGGCTGAAGTCGCTGTGCTTCATGAGTTGTTTGACCAGCGGCAAAATATTGCCGTTGCGGTCAGGGCTGCTGCATTGCAGGCTGAACCATTTGTCAATCACTAGCGCTTCGCCCTTGAACATCGCGTGGAATTGTTTGAGTGCTGGCTCAGCCAGCGCGTGGCCGGTGGTGACCAATGCGCTTAACGCGTTGAAGCGGTCAGACATGTTGCTGGCATCGCTGAAACGCTGCAGTGCTTTCTCAGGCCAGGTGGTGTCGCCACTGGCTTGGGCTGCCAGGCACAGATAGGTCAGCGCCATGCCCGCCAGCGCCCGGCGGCCCGACGATGCGGCGTCTGGCGTGTAAGCCCCAGTGTCTGAGTTGGCGGCGTACACCGCTGCCCAGTCGGCTTGCAGGCTGGTAGCAAGCTGCTGGCGCATGAACTCGCGAACCGCATGAATCTGCTGCGGGTCAACGACATCCAGTTGCTCAGCCAGATAGGTTTCTGATGGCAGCGTTAGGACCAGCTCTTTGAAAGCGGCATCCAGCGTTGGGTGATGCAGAACTTGCCGCATGGAAGCCAAATAGGCCTCATTTAACAGGTCATTTGATGCTGTGGCGCCCATATTACTGGCGCTAGCGGCTTCTAAATTAATAGCATTTAAGGCTGACTTTACGGCCAGACGCTGGCCGGCTTCCCAGCGGTTGAATGCGTCGGTGTCATGGCCCAACAGGTGCAGCAGCTGCGCATCTGTGTAGTCAAACTCCAGCACCACCGGCGCTGTGAAACCACGCAAGATGGACGGCACCGGCTCCTCAGCAATGCCGGTAAAAACGAAGTCTTGAGTAGCCTGCGTCAGCACCACCGTGCGGCTGCTGACGGCGTCCGCGCCATCACCGGCCAGCTGTAAAGGCAAGTCATTTCCATCTGCGCCCAGCAAGCCCAGTGCCACTGGGATTACAAACGGCTCTTTGCTGGCCTGGCCTGCCGTGGGCGCGCAGCTTTGGCTTAAGGTCAGCGTGTAGGTGGCCTCAAGGGCGTTAAACACGCCCTTGGCTGTAACGCGGGGCGTACCGGCCTGGCTGTACCAGCGTTTGAATTGCGGCAGTAGGCGGGCCAAGTCAGATGCGGGGTTGGCATCGGCAATGGCTTGTGCAAAGTCGTCGCAGGTCACAGCCTGACCATCGTGGCGCTCGAAGTACAGCGTCATGCCCTTGGCAAAACCTGCGCGGCCCAAAGCGTCGTTCGCGTTGGCGACGAGGGTTTGCATCATGCGCACGACTTCGGCACCTTTTTCGTAGATCGTTACGGTGTAGAAGTTGCTGATTTCCACATAGCTGTCAGGCCGCACCGGGTGGGACATCGGGCCGGCGTCTTCTGGGAACTGGGCGGTGCGCAGTACGCGCACATCTTCAATTCTTTTTACCGCGCGTGCGGATGCTTCACTGCACAAGTCTTGACTAAATTCCTGGTCACGGAAGACCGTCAAACCCTCTTTCAGCGACAACTGAAACCAGTCGCGGCATGTGACGCGGTTGCCCGTCCAGTTGTGAAAATACTCGTGGCCGACCACGCTTTCAATGTTGCCAAAATCAACATCCGTTGCGGTGGCCTGGTTGGCCAGCACGTACTTGGTGTTGAAGATGTTCAGGCCCTTGTTTTCCATCGCACCCATGTTGAAGTCGCTGGTCGCCACAATCATGAAGCGGTCCAGATCGAGTGGCAGCCCAAAGCGGGCTTCGTCCCAAGCGACTGAGTGGATCAGTGAATTCATGGCGTGTTCGGTCTTGTCCAAGTCGCCGGGGCGCACATACACCTGCAGAGTGTGCGCCTTGCCCGCGCGTGAGGTGATGCGCTGCTCACGGCACACCAGCTGGCCGGCCACCAGCGCAAACAAATACGCCGGCTTTTTGTGCGGGTCAACCCACTTGGCGAAATGGCGGCCATCTTCAAGCGCGCCAACATCGACCAGGTTCCCGTTTGACAGCAACACCGGGAACTTGGCTTTGTCAGCCCGCAGCGTCACAGTGTAGAGAGCCATCACATCCGGGCGGTCTAAAAAGTAGGTGATGCGGCGGAAGCCTTCGGCCTCGCACTGCGTGAAAAACGAATCATTGCTGACGTACAAGCCCATCAGCTTGGTGTTTTTTGATGGGTTGGTGGTGGTGAAAATTTCCAGATCAAAAGACTCGTTGCCAGCGGGCAAATTTTCCAGTACCAGCTGGTTGCCGTCCATCTTGAAAGACGTGCCCTGGCCATTGACCAGCACGCGTGACAAGTTGAGCTCTTCACCATCCAGTCGCAGTGGCTGTGGGGGCACATCGGCATTGCGGCGCAACGTCATTTTGTTCAGCACGCGGGTTTTGACGGGGTCGAGATCAAAACACAAATCGACGGTGTCGATCCAGTAAGCGGGGGCGGTGTAGTCGGCACGGTTAATGGCAACGGACGGGCCTTGCCCGGCTCCGCTGGCGTCTAGCTTATGCAGCATGGTTGATTCCTGAAAATATCGTCATGTGTGTGAAAACGGTTGGTATGGGTTACACACCTTGCTTGAGTGAAGCCTCAATGAACTGATCCAAATCCCCATCCAGCACCTTCTGCGTGGCCGAGGTTTCGTAGTTGGTGCGCAGGTCTTTGATGCGGCTGTTGTCGAGTACGTAGCTGCGAATCTGGTGGCCCCAGCCCACGTCGGTTTTGGTGTCTTCCAGTTTTTGTTGGGCTTCCTGTTGCTTGCGCAGTTCAAAGTCGTACAGGCGCGAGCGCAGGCGCTTCCACGCCACGTCGCGGTTGCCGTGCTGGCT
>JANPDQ010000300.1:0-7876 GCA_031431575.1 Polaromonas sp. | reverse complement strand
CTTAACTCCCATCCATCATCGGCCGAGAAGTTTGTGGGGCAGGGCGAATTGCCCACCGGCCATGCCTACGAACAGTTCATCTTCGACACCAATACCGTTCCTACACGCGACAACCTGCACGACTTTTTTAACGGCTTGTGCTGGTTGACGTTTCCGCGCACCAAGAAAAGACTTAACCAACTGCAGGCCGAGCAACTTGCGGCAGATGGGGTTCAGAAAACACGCGGTGCTGTGCGCGATGCCCTTACGTTGTTTGATGAAAATGCGGCGTTTTTAATTGCGCCCGAGCCGCTATGGGACGCACTGATTGCTAGAAACTGGCAGCGATTGTTTGTTGAATTACGCCCGCTGTGGAAAGACGCGCAGCTGGTTTTGTTCGGCCACGCGCTGCTGGAAAAGCTGGTTTCACCACGAAAACCTATCACAGCCCACGTTTATCGGGCGCAAGCAGCTACTGATTCAATAGCAAATTTGGATGCATGGATAGCAAACGACCTGAGCGCGGACAGGCTGGCGACCAAACCTTTTGTACCGCTGCCGGTGCTGGGCGTGCCCGGCTGGTGGCCCCAGAACGAGAACCTTTCCTTTTATGAGGACATTCTTGTATTTCGTCCTGAAAACAAGAAAATAGCTAAAAAATAATCTGTGCAGTGGCTGGCAGCCCTTGAGCTAAGCGGCCAGCACCCCATTTGCTGAACTGTCGGTTTAACTTCCCCACGGAGATTTCATGAAGCGTATTTTCCTATTTGTAATGACCAACCTGGCGGTGGTGGTGGTGCTGGGCATTGTTGCCAACATTCTCGGCGTGAACCGCTTCTTGACGCCGCAGGGCTTGAACCTCACGTCGCTGCTCGGCTTTGCGCTGATCATGGGTTTTGGTGGCGCGTTTATCTCGCTTTTGATCAGCAAACCGGTTGCCAAATGGAGCTCGGGCGTCAAAGTCATCAAAGAGCCACAAAACGCTGACGAGGCGTGGATTGTCGACACCGTTAAAAAGCTTGCTGACAAAGCGCAAATTGGCATGCCCGAAGTCGGTATTTTTGAAGGCGCGCCCAACGCATTTGCAACTGGCGCATTCAAAAACTCAGCGCTAGTCGCTGTGTCTACCGGCTTGCTGCAAGGCATGACGCGCGAAGAAATTGAAGCCGTGCTCGGCCACGAAGTTGCGCACATTGCCAACGGCGACATGGTCACCATGACGCTGATTCAAGGTGTGATGAACACCTTTGTAATCTTCATCTCTCGGCTGATTGGTTACTTTGTCGACAAAGTGGTGCTGCGCAATACCAGCGATGGTCCTGGCATCGGCTACTACATCACCACCGTGGTGATGGACATTGCTTTAGGTGTGCTGGCTCACATGATCGTGGCCTGGTTCTCACGCCATCGTGAATTCAGAGCTGATGCTGGTGCGGCGCAACTCATGGGCCGTAACCAGCCAATGATGAACGCGCTGGCCCGCTTGGGCGGCATGGTGCCCGGTGAGCTGCCAAAGTCTGTCGCGGCCATGGGCATTACAGGAGGCATTGGCAAGCTGTTTTCTACACATCCGCCGATTGAAGAGCGTATTGCAGCGCTTAAAAACGCCCAGCCTGGCAAGGTTTGACGCGGATTGTTACTATTAATATAGTAGCTGTTGACGCCTGTATTTATTGGGCTACAGCAATAAATAGCCTTAAAATCAAGCCAAATTGACGGTATTCGTAGGTATTTGCCTACGGGTATCGTCACTGTTCACTCACCTGCGTGATGCGCCTTCAAAAGTATGGTCTAGCTCTCGGGTTTTAGACCCGGTTTTTTAAACCTACTTTTTGAAAGCCACACCATGAAATCCAAACTTCTCACCCTGTCATTTGCTCTGTCTTGCGCCTTTGCTGGCAACGCAATGGCAATGACAAAAGTTGAATATAAAACCGAAAAAGACCGCATTTCTGGCGACTACAAAGTTGCTAAAGACAAATGCGCCAGCCTCAAAGCCAACGCCAAAGACGTTTGCGTGCTTGAGGCAAAAGGCATTGAAAAGGTTGCCAGGGCTGAAATGGAAAGCACCTACAAGCCTACGCCGCGCAACACCGAAAAAGTAGCCATGGCCAAAGCTGACGCGATGTATGACACCGCAAAAGAAAAGTGTGACGATTTGTCGGGCAATGCCAAAGACGTTTGCGTGAAAGATGCAAAAGTTGCCTATACCAAAGCCAAAGACGATGCCAAAATCACCAAGGTATCGGCTGACACCAGCGCTACAAAGCTTGAGAAGACCGCTGATGTGAAAAAAGAGGCCAGCGCCGACGAAAACAAGGCGATGTTTAAAGCCGCGAACGAGCGTTGCGACGCACTGGCTGGCGCTGCAAAAGACGCTTGCCAGAATGACGCCAAAGTCAAGTTTGGCATGAAGTAACTGGCGACCCTGCAAACGTGGCCTAGCCGCCTGAGCCGTCCGCGACTCGGGGGGCGACCGGCCCGCTTGATGTTTGCGTAGGTAATGCCTAAAGTAGGGCATGAGCGCAGCACCCCGAGTTCAACCTGATCAGTTTTTTACACCCGTTGAGTGGGCTGAAGTCTCAGCTCGTTCACGATTTGCAGGTTTGGCGCTTCTGCTGCATTGCTGGGCCGTGATTGCCGCCGCGATAGCCATTGGCGTGATGTGGCCCATCACGCTGCCGCTGGTGGTGATGGTGGTTGGAGGCCGCCAGCTTGGTCTGTTTATCTTGATGCATGATGCCGCGCACGGCTTGCTCCACCCCAACCGCCGCATGAATGGTCTGGCGGCGAAATGGTTTGCTGGCGCAGAGCTTGACGCCTATCGGCCCTACCACCTGCAGCACCACCGTTTTGTGCAGCAAACAGAAGACCCCGACCTGATTTTGTCCGCGCCGTTTCCAATTACGCGTGCGTCACTCAAGCGCAAAATCTGGCGCGATTTGTCTGGGCAAACTTTTTTCAAACAGCGGTTTTCTCCGCTGCTCGGCAAGTTGCGAAACCGCGGCGCGGACCAGCCGATGCTTCCCATCATCGCGCTTGAAGTTAAGTCCCAGCGCGTGTTTCTAATTTCCAATGGGGTTGGTTTTGCTGCGTTTGCACTGGCTGGCCTGTGGTGGGCCTGGCTGCTGATGTGGCTGCTGCCGATGGCCACCTGGCTGCCGCTGGTAACCCGCTTGCGCAACATTGCCGAACACGCGCTGGTGGCTGAGAACAACGCCGACCCGCTGCGCCACGCCCGCACCACGCACGCCAACTTCATTGAACGCGCACTGCTTGCCCCTTACTGGGTCAACTACCACGGCGAGCATCATATGTTCACGCAAATCCCGTGCTGGCATTTGCGCAAGGCCCACCGCATACTGGCCAGCAAAGGCATCACCGCGCGAATGGAAGTGCAAAGCAGCTACCCGGCGGTGCTGCGGCTGGCGAGCAGTGCGGGGGCATAATTTTAAGTGTTTTAGGCCTGTAGCGCAATGAATATAGGCGCAAGCAGCTATAAAAATAATAGTACTTGACATTGATTTGCTTGGTACACCAACAGGAACCGCATTCCCCTCTGTAGCGCTGTGTGATATCGTGTTTGTGCCCCCAATTGTGCCCCCACGTATCGAACGGTGACCCCATGAAACTCACAGACGCGAAACTTCGCAATCTTAACCAGCCTGGCAAATATTTCGATGGCGGCGGGCTGTACCTGGAGCTGACCAAGGCGGGCGGGCGTTACTGGCGATTGAAGTACAGGCATGGTGGCAAAGAAAAACGCCTCGCGTTTGGGGTGTACCCGGGCATAACCCTCAAGGATGCACGCGACTGCGCTGCTGATGCCCGCAAGGTTATGCAGGGCGGCGGTGATCCGGGGGAACTGCGCAAAAACGACAAAGCCAAGGCCGCGCATGAAGCTGTCAACACCCTTGAAGCCGCTGCCCGTGGCTGGCTGGTGCACCAGTCTGCCCGCTGGGCACCCGTTACCCTTGCCCGCATTGCCGCATCACTTGAGGCCGATATTTACCCTGCGCTGGGTTCGCGCCCGATGGCGAGCATCAAGCCTGGCGAGGTAATGGCAGCTATCAAAAAAATTGAGGCACGCGGCGCAAGTGACCAAGCGGGCAGGGTGTTGCAGCGGGTCAAGTCGATTTACCGCTGGGCAGTGACCCATGAGCGCATTGAAACAAACCCCATGCTTGACCTGGTGCTGTCCGAAATCCTCAAGCCCCGTGAAGTCAACCACCGGGCCGCGATGCCAGACCGTGAGCTGCCCGAGTTTTTGCGCAAGCTTGATGGGTACGAGGGCGATCCGCACACCGTGAGCGGTTTGCGCCTGCTGATGCTTACCGCTACCAGGCCGGGGGAAGTACGCGGGGCCCGCTGGGCAGAATTTGACCTTGACGCGGCGCTGTGGGTCATCCCGGCTGAGCGCATGAAGATGCGGCACGAACACCGCGTGCCGTTGTCGCTGCAAGCCTTGGAGGTGCTGCGCACCATGCGGCCCTTGAGTGGCGACGGTGATCTGGTGTTCCCCAGCCCTTTTTACCCCAGCAAGCCGCTAAGTGAAAACACCTTCAATTCAGCCCTGGCACGCATGGGCTACAAAAACACCGCCACCGCTCACGGTTTCAGGGCGTTGTTTTCAACAGTGGCCAATGAATGCGGCTGGAATCCTGACGTGATCGAGCGTCAGCTTGCCCACAAAGAACAAAACGGGGTACGCGCTGCCTACCATCGGTCAACCTACATGGCAGACCGTATCAAGCTGCTCCAGTGGTGGGCTGACTACTTGGGCGGGCGCAAGTCTGGCAACGTGGTCAAGATGCCCAAACGAGCCGCCTGATCCGGGTATTCGCGCCCGTTTGTCATTCAGTCCAGGGGCTTTTCTGCAAAAACACTGCGACAGTGCGAACAAATCAGCCAAACCCAATAAACATGCGGATTTCAAGCCGATAGGGTACTGATGACAAAGTGAGGACAGACTGAGAACAAAGTGAGAACACTTTTATATGATGAAATTTTTACACCTTCATACTTATTGCCTTCCCCCCGCTGGCCAGCCGCCTACTGAATGGCCTTTATCCCCTGATGGCCGTTATTGCACATTGCTGGAAATGGGCGCAAAAGTGCCTTCCCCTGGCACACCATCACCGAGCCGCGTCTGTGGATAACTTTCACGCGGTGACCAATGTTGCAGATGCCCGTTTATTAAGCAAAACCAGCATCATGCGTAACCCCGCGTCAAGATTGAAGATTCCCTTAAATGTGCAAAATCTATCCACAATGCGCATATTCCACTACGGGCGTTATGTTAAGTAGTGTGCTAAATATTTATAATTTAGCACACTTACGGGAATTCAAGCTATACTTATTTCCAGGCTTAAAGGTGCATCATGACAATTGACGAACTAGATACCGCGCTGGTTGAACTGGGCTGGAAGATAAGCGACTTTTGCCGTGCAACTGGCTTGCACCGCAACACCCCAAGCCGCTGGCGCAATGACGGTGTGGAGATACCCGCATGGGTGCCCAAGCATCTGGCGCTGTTGCTTGAGGTCAAGCGCTTGAATGCTGCCTACCTAGTGCCGCCCAAGTCAGACGAATAACGCGAAGCCCTGGCGCGTTTTATCCAGGGCAAAAAAGACGGGGCTAGTCGGTGCGCTAACACCTTCCAGCCCCTGACCAAAACTCACTAAACAGGAGTGAATCATGGCTACTGCGAACTCTACCCCATCAAGAACCAAACCACCGAAACCACTTAAGGCCGGGGCCGTGGCCACACATACGCCTGCGCTGCCCGCTGCTAAAGGCAAGCCCCGTCCAATGGGTGCGCACATCGGGCCGCGCCCGGTGTTGCCCCGCAAATACATGCTGGCCAGCGAGCAGCGCACCGTCAACAAAGCCATGGATATTTTGGGTTCGTACTTAAGTGGGTCTACTACTGCTTTCACCACGCCCGAATCAATCAGGCAGTATGTGTGCTTGCACTTGGGTCTACTGCCCTATGAGGTGTTTGGCGTGCTGTTTCTGGATGCCCAGCACCGCCTGATTGCGTTTGAGCAGATGTTCCGTGGCACGTTGACCCAAACCAGTGTGTACCCGCGTGAGGTGGTGGTGCAAGCCTTGCACCACCGGGCTGCTTGCGTGGTGCTGACCCACAATCACCCGAGTGGGCAGGCACGCCCATCAAGGGCAGATGAAGCCATCACACAGACGCTTAAAGCGGCGCTGTGCCTGGTTGATGTACGTGTGCTTGATCATTTCATTGTTGCTGGCAATCAAGCCACCAGCATGGCAGAGCTGGGCTTGATGTGAGGTGCGCACACCAGCACTTCGCATCTCACGCTGCTGCAAATGAAGCCAGCTACTGGCCTGAAATTTGTACCGATAAAGCGTTTATCGCCTGTGCTTCAAGTGTGACCACGCGGCTGGCAAACCTGCCAAGCGCAAGCCCCGAACGGCTTGTACGGAGGGCGATGTTTAAAGACTTGACACCTAACCCGCAATGGGCTGCGGGCTTTGCATTCATGCTGCAAGCTTCAGCAGCTTGCAACAGGCGCGACTGATGCAAGTATGAGCAGGGCAAGATTCTAAAAATCACATAATTAATGCTGTAACATACAATCCACAATAAGCATGTTTGAAGTCGAAGACTACCTAAGCCCCGATGGCGAAGACCCCTATAAAAAGTGGTTGGCTGAATTGGCAGACAAGCAAGCCCGCGCCCGTGTGTTGGTGCGGGTGCTGCGCATAAAGGCAGGTAATTTTGGCGACTGCAAGCCCCTGCAAGATGGCGTATGGGAACTGCGCATTGATCACGGCCCTGGCTACCGGGTGTACTACGCGCAAGCTGGCAAGCGGCTGATTTTGTTGCTGGCAGGCGGTGACAAACGCAAGCAACAGGCAGACATTGAAAAGGCGATTGAACGCTGGCACGACTGGCAACATCGAAAGAAAGCAACATGACGAACGCAAAAGCCCCCGCATCACGCCCACACGATACCGCTGTGGTCGAGCTACTGAAAGAAGACCCAGAATTTGCCAGCGTGTACCTGGCCGCTGCGCTTGAGGAATCAAACGAACCAGGCGGGCAGCAAGCCCTGTTATCAGCCTTGCGGCACGTTGCAGAGGCGCAAGGCATGGCAGCGGTAGCGCAGCGGGCAGGCATACCGCGTGAGAGCCTCTATCGCGCCTTGTCACCCAAAAGCAACCCGACTATCAAAACGCTGATTGCCGTGCTGGGGGCGGCTGGCCTGCAATTGGCTGTGACACGACCGCACCAGGCGGCGTAACCTATTTCGCCACGCCTAGCCCCGGGCTGATCCCCCGAGGCGAAAAGCCGGATTCCTTCACCGGCCTGGTGCTGGCTTTATGTGAAGGCCGCGCCTTGAAGGGGCTGCGATGAAATTGGAAGCTGTTGCGCAGGAAATTCAGGCGCTCAAAACAATAAAAATCCGTTGGCAATTGCGGGGCTGGCACTTCACGCCCCTTGAGCGGCTTGATGGTGAAAATGAAATAATCGAATCCATTTACTTGTTGCGTGATTCGCCCCTGTGCTGGCCAAGTTTTGACCGTCAAGCGCTTGACTCCAACACAGCTCGATTGCTTGACGACCTGGAGGAGCTGTACTATCTCGCAGCTTCGCCATGGGAAGAATTTAAAACTGTAGTTGACTGTGAATCGTCACAGCGTGAGTACCTGCGCTGGCCATACGGTACTTACCCAGCAAAGATTCGGCATACGTGCATGCGGCGCTTTTGGGAACTGGTCACCACATCACGCTTTTCTGTTTATGACATACCAAATATCGGAGAATTGCAGCGAGTAAATTACCCTGTGCCGCCGTTGACAGTCCGTCATGTGGCCAGCATTGCCGCTATGGTTTGCGTCAAAGATGCGATAGTCACAC
>JANPDQ010000299.1:0-3412 GCA_031431575.1 Polaromonas sp. | reverse complement strand
AACGGACGGGCGTCGTAAACCGACACACCTGCAGTTGATACGGGCTGCTGCTCCATGGGGTCGATCAAATCGCCGACTCTTCATCAGAGTCGCGCCGGGCTGGGGTGGCTTTACCGCGGTCGGTGTCGCCGGTTTCCACTTTACCGTCGTCCTCTTCATGTGTTTCGTCTTCGCCAAAACCGGCGTCAAACGCGCTCGCCTTTGCGCGCAGCACCATCAGCATTTCAATGAACAAATCAGGCAGCTCGTAGCGCAAAATCCAGGCGAGTTCCATCCAGTCTTTGTCGGCAATTTCATCCTGCTCAAGCTTGGGCTTTTCATACGCTTTGGCCAGCAACTCGTCTTGCGACAGCATGTCGCCGTGGTTTTCCACCGCGTCGAATGAGCTGGTGCGCGCAAACGCCTCAACGCGGCTCCACTTTTCAGAAAAGTAATCTGCCAGCGCATCGCTGCCGCCTTCCAGCTCGCCAATGGCTCCCAAAAACGCAATCGGGTCGGCATCATCCCGGAAAATAATTGAATTCATCATGCCCCGCAGGTGGGTGCGGGTCAGGTCCTTGTATTGCTTTTCAATCACCACCGCGCGTGCAAACTGCTCAGGCGTGACCAGTAAATTAATCACTGATTCTTTGGAGTTGTCGTATTCGCGGATGATGGCTAACACGTCTTTAGCAGGCAATTGCTCCAGCACCACCATCAGCGCTGCATCGCCCTCGGCATCGGCCAGCTCCACCAGCGCGCCTTCAGCGCCCACGATGTCACCCGCAGCAATCAATGTTTGGGTTTTGGTGATCAGTGCAAGGTTATTGGTAGACGCATTCATATTCAGTCCTTCCTGTCGAAGCCTTGCTCCGCCATCCAATCATCACCCGCTTCTTTGCGGGCTTTGGCATCGGCGCGTTCTTCTTCGTCCCCGTCGAACTCGTCTTCATCGTCCGACTCTTCGTCGTCTTCAGCGTCAGCCGCATGTGCGCCGGGCTTACCCAACATGTATTCCAGGCTGGCGGCCACAGTTAAAAACCATTCACCAGTCGGCTCGCTCAACACCGCGTCTGCCAAATCTTGAGCCCAAGGCGCAATTGTCACGTCGCCAACCAGCGTGCTCCAGTCCGGCAGCTCGTCGGCTTCAAAGCTCAGCAAATCGTCCATCACGGCGGGCGATTTGAAAGCAAAGGCTTGGTGAAACACCACCGCCACCATTTCGGGGCTGAGGTCCATCATCTTGACCAAAAAACCCATCTCCTTGCGCTTGTCGGCAAGGCGCTGCCGCAGAACGTCTTTGCCCTCAGAGTCAAAGGTCAGGTCGTCCAGTTCAGCCCGATAAGCGGAACTGAGATTTTTAAAGAAAGGTGAAGCCATAGTTATTGATCTGGGGGCGCAGCGTGAAAGTAAAAGTGGACGTTAAACCAGTGCTTTGAAGTAGGTCTGCCAAATGTCGCGTGCTGTTTCAAGCGGGTCGTCCAGCAGGCTGCGGCGGCGGTTGTCGTCGTAGACCAGGCGCCTTTCAACGTCAGACAAAACGTCATACGCCTCTTGCACCGCCCTAAAACGCGCCGCCGCATCAGCAGCCGGATTTTTATCGGGATGATAAAACGACGCATTTTGGCGAAACGCTTTTTTGATGTCTGCCAGCGTTGCAGCGCTGCTGAGGCCGAGGGCGGTGTAGTGGTCGGTCACAGGTTGAATGCCTCGACCTTCAAGCCTGCAAAGATTTTGAAGTCAGATACATTGCGCGTTAGAACAGCATACCCATGATGGATCGCAGTTGCGGCAATCATCGCATCGTGCGCACCAGCGGTGACATTTTTTGAAAGCGCTGCAAGCATACGGGCATGGGTACGCGCCACTGGCATGGAGAATTCCAGGACAGGGATAGTAGCCAACAGACCTTCTACGAACGCCCCTCGCTGTGCTTTGCGCGGGGCGGTGCTGGCATGCTCAACACCCACCAGTAATTCGCTGGCAGTAACGGCACTCATATATGCGCTGCCGTATATTGCCCAACGCGCCAAGTTAAGCTGGCCGCCAGCTCGCTCGGCCAGTATCCAGACATCTGAGTCAATCAAAAGGCCCATGGGTCACTTTTACTTTTGAGACCAGAGCGTACGGCACATACGTCTGCGGCCATCGCCAGGCGCTCAGACCCTTTGAGTTGCGGGCCATTTGCCAAAAGATCATCCAGCTGATCAATCGGAAATCCGCTGCTAGCGACCGCTGGCAATACACGAGCAACAACTTTCTTGCCGCGCCGAATATCCAGTGACTGTCCCTGGTATTGCACCTGGCTTAGAAAATCTGACAAGCCGCGAGAGAATTCGGTGACGGTTAATGCAACGACACTCATAACGAGTACTCCTAAAATATGAAAATCATTTTATCAGATTTTCCTAAGGCGTCTGATACGGAGCGACGGATGCAACTCAAACTTCCCCGCGCCAAACAAAAACCGTTATGCACTGAACTCCGACAAGCGCCCCTCCACCAGCCGGTACCGCCGCGCGCAACGGGCAGCCAAAGACTCGTCGTGCGTCACCATGATGAAAGCCGTGCCCTGGTCGCGTGCAAGTTGCAGCATGAGCTCAAACACGCCTTCGGCTGTAGTTCGGTCCAGGTTGCCAGTGGGCTCATCGGCCAGCACGCAGGCGGGTTGTGTGACCAGCGCACGGGCAATTGCCACCCGTTGACGCTCTCCGCCTGACAGCTCAGCGGGGCGGTGATGCAGGCGCCCTTCCAGGCCAACACTTGCCAGTATTTTGGTAGCTATTCGCGCGCATTCTTCGGGCGCCATACGCCTAATCCACAACGGCATAGCGACGTTGTCCAACGCTGAAAATTCTGGCAGCAAGTGGTGAAACTGGTAGACAAAACCCAGGTGCTGGTTGCGCAATTGGCCTTGAACTTCAGGCGACAGTTTGGACAGGTCTTGCCCTTTGAGCACCACCTGCCCGCTAGTCGGTGCATCGAGCCCGCCCATCAAATGCAGGAGCGTGCTTTTGCCCGAGCCTGATGCGCCAACAATGGCAATGGTGTCGCCAGCGTTGACTTGCAGGTCTACACCTTTGAGCACGGTGACGTCCAGGCGGCCTTCTATAAATCGCTTGGTTAAGTTGGTGGCAGTCAGGACTGCGTTACTGCTGTTGAAAGAGCTCACGAGTTTTCTTTCTTCAAGCAGGGGCCGCGGAACCGGCTTTGCCGGGCCGCAGGCGCAGCGGCCCCCTCGGGGGGCAGCGAACCACGCGTAGCGGGGAGCGTGGGGGCCACATCTTTCATAACGTAAAGCCTCCGCCGGGTTTACGCGGCTAGCGCGCCAGCTCGGGTAAAGCGTCGCCAAAAACGCCAGCACCAGCGCAATCACGGCGATGGGCATGATGTCCGCGTACAGCGGCTCGCTGGGCATGCGGCTGATCAAGTA
>JANPDQ010000298.1:0-2578 GCA_031431575.1 Polaromonas sp. | reverse complement strand
TGCCCAGCATGATGTCAAAACCCTCGGGCATCTGCGCATAGCTTGCCAATGCCTGGCGCAGGTCATTAACCCGGCCATCAGGATAACGGTTGAACGCCAGCGCGCCCAGCCGCTGCCCCAAATGCGCTTGAAGCGCTGCAGGCAGCCGATGTGGGTTCTCCATCGCATCTAACTTGACCATGCCTGCCGAGTCTTGAACCGCATAGGCGTGCATGGACTGGATGTCTTGGCGGATGCGGGTTTTGATGAGTTGGTTCAGTTTTTCGTCGTTCATGTTGTCAGTGATGAAGGTTGCGCGTCAAAGCATATTGTCAG
Organism: Polaromonas sp.; assembly: GCA_031431575.1. GTDB lineage: Bacteria > Pseudomonadota > Gammaproteobacteria > Burkholderiales > Burkholderiaceae_C > Polaromonas. The sequence continues at coordinate 2,263 of JANPDQ010000298.1, read as the reverse complement.
ACCGTTAGCTCGGGCACGCATTGAACGTTGCTCAGCCATTGCTGAGCTGCCAGGCGCTGCGTTTTGTCTAGGCTGGCGAAGTGGGTCATGCCGCTCCTGGCCGCTACCGCCAAATGCAGCGCATCTGCACCGCGCACCAAGCATTTGATACCAGGAGTCACCCTTTGGACAGCGCTGTAGTCCTCACGCAGCACAGGCAGGCGCTGCAAGGCACCCTCATCAAGCAATTTCTTAATGGTTTTGTCAATCGCGTGCGCCACGTCTGCTGGCGTTTCGCCACGAAGCACCTTCGCGTGCAGGGCACAAGCGAATTCGGCCAAAGTCCAGTCGCTGACGCACACTTGTGTCCATTGCGACTCTTGCAGTGACGCAAGTGCGGTGGGCTGGTTGGGCTCATTGCTAAAGGCAGCCAGCAACAGGCTGGTGTCTACATAAACCGTGTTCGGCATGGCGGGCTAAAACCGCTCATTTTGCGTGCGCCAATCAGCCACGAAACTGCCGTTTACCAGCTTCTGGCTGGGCTTGGACTGCATGGCCAGCGCCGTGGTGTCAGGAAAAGGCGCGCGCAATGGCGCGGGGGTAATCGGCAACAAACGATAGGCGGGCTTGCCCCGGTTAGTGATGATCACCTCTTGCCCCGCATCCGCCTGCCGGGCGATAGCCGTAAACTTGGCTTTGATGTCTGCTACGCTGACTTGCATGGTGGAAGCCTTTTTAACTTGACTATTTAGATGGTCAATTATAGTTGCTGACTGAAAACAGCATTTTGAACGGTGAAAGACTTCGGTTTTTAGCAGTCAAAAGGCAATTTTGACCGTTCTGAAACGATTATGAGTGCCATTTTAAGCTGGTAGACCAATAGATACGGGCGCAAAAAGCTATAAATATAGTAGCAATTAGTTTCTTTAACTCATTGGCTACTGGAGACAATCCGGCATCACCGGTCAAAGTATTGCGTGTTTTTCAACTGGTCTACAATCTGGTCTACAGCAAACGAAGGCCACATCATGCAACTTCAAACCATAGGCTCCTATGAAACCAAAACGCATTTGGCGGATTTGTTGCGCCGGGTGCGGGATGGGCAGGGCTTCACCATCACCCAGCGCGGCGAGCCAGTGGCTGACCTGCTGCCTGCGGGCAGCAGCGTGCGCCGTGCAGGCGCGCTGGCGGCGGCGGGTATGCGCGCCTTAATGCTTGAAGCGCCAAAACTTGAAGCCCTAGACATCAAAACCCTTATTAATGAGGGCCGCGACTAATGCGGTTTGTGCTCGACAACTCGGTGGTCATGCGCTGGCTACTGAATGACGGCAGCGATGAGCGGCTGGCATATGCCGCCAAGGTGCTGGACCTGCTGAGCGAGGACACTGACGAGGCGTTGGTACCTGGCGTCTGGTCGCTGGAAGTTGCCAATGTGCTCGTCAAAGCGCAGGCCAAGGGTTTGGTGTCAGAGGCGCGTGCAAGCGCCTTCGTTGGCTTGCTTGCAGAGATGGCCATCACCGTAGACGCCAGCACCGCAGCACGCGCCTTGGGCGATACCTTGCAATTGGCTCGGCGCTTCAAGCTGTCGTCTTACGACGCGGCTTATTTGGAATTGGCACTGCGTGAAGGCCTTCCCCTAGCAACTCTAGATGCGGATTTACAGAGCTCGATGAAGCAGGTCGGCGGCACCCTGGTTTGATTTAGCTTCACCTTGTTTCCATGCCCACCAACCTAGACTTTGCCAACTACTGCTGCGACCTGCTGGCAAGCGCAGGTCGATGTGTGGCCAAGCGCATGTTCGGCGGTTTCGGCATCAGCACGGACGGTCTGACGATTGCGATTCTTGCGGACCGGGGTGACGGCGAGAAGCTGTGGCTCAAGGGTGACAACAGCACGCGCAGCCGATACGAGGCGGTTGGCTGCAGCCTATTCGTTTACTTGGGCAAAGGCGTGCCAGTTTCGATGAATTACTTCAGCGCCCCTGAAGACGCGATGGATTCGCCTGAGGCAATGCGGCCTTGGGCAGCGCTGGCGTTGGATTGTGCTTTGCGGGCGCGGGCTGGGAGGAGCTTGGTCGAACCAAAAGCGAAGAAGGCTGCTGCTAAAACGGCGGCCAAGAGAACACTCAAAAAAGCCGAAACCTGAAAAGTTAGGGCTGCTTTAACCGCAGCTCCGCAGCGCGTGCATGCGCCTGCAAACCCTCGCCATACGCCAACTCCGCCGCAATCTTGCCGAGCACCTGCGCGCCCTGTTCGCTGACTTCAATGATGCTGCTGCGCTTTTG
>JANPDQ010000297.1:0-2542 GCA_031431575.1 Polaromonas sp. | reverse complement strand
GGTGTGCCAATACTCAAAGCCGTGCAAGCTGCGGCTGAAACATTGTCGAACCGCGCCATGCGGGTCGATGCACTCGATGCGCTGGTGCTGGTGCGCGAGGGCGCGCCGCTGGCATCCGCATTGGGGCAAAAAAAGCGCTTTCCGGGGCTGGTCAGCATGTTTGCGCGGCTGGGTGAGCAAACCGGTCAGTTGCCTGTCATGCTGCAACGCGCCGCTGTGCAGTTGTCTAACGAAGTGCAGCGCCGCGCGATGGGCTTGGCCACTATTTTGGAGCCGCTGCTGATTGTGGCGATGGGTTTTGTAGTGATGCTAATCGTGCTGGCCGTACTGCTGCCAATCATCCAACTCAACCAGTTTGTGAAGTAAAAACAGCCACTGGCGCAATAAATACGGGCGCAAGCAGCTACATTTTAAGTAGCAAGCTAGCGTCGCATCAAGCTTCAAACCCGCACGTCAACCTTAGCGCCGCAGTATCGGATCTGGCCATCAAGTCAATCAAGGCCTTTGCAGACTCGCTTTGGGTGGATGTTGCACACACCGCTGCGGTGTAGGTTGTTGCCAGCTCAAACTCCTTAGGCAAGGGCGCGACCAGATCAACCCCTGGGGTGAACAAAATCTCTGTGATTTGCGTGCAGCCCACCAAGCCTGTTGCTTCTGCTTCGGCCATTGCCTTCATGGCGGTAGCTCCGTTGGGGTGGGCGTGTAATTTGCCTGCCAGTGCAACGTCCAGCGCCAAAGCTTTGAGCACTTTCATCACGTGAATGCCAGCCGTGGCTTTGATGGGGTCAGGAAAATAAATTCCGTTGGCGGCCGTTAACGCAGCTTTCAATTTTTCGGGTGTGCTCACGTCCACTGGGCTGTCGCCCGATTTAACGGCTACTCCCGTTTTCACCACCCCAATGTTTTTGGCGCTGCCAGGCAGCAAATGCCCGCTGGCCAACAGCTCTGCAATGAGCACATCGGTCAAGATGATCACATCGCACGGCGCGCCCGCAAGCAAAGCCGCTTTCATCACGCCCACCGCGCTGAATGTGCTGGAAATGCTGCACAAGTGCTGCGCCTTGAAGCTGCTTTGCAAATGCGACACGAGGCCTTGGGCTGCGCCGCCGCTGAGCAAATGGAGCTGATGGGGGGTGTGCATTTTGTGGTTTATTCCGCTTTGATGTTGGCGGTTTTAATGACTCTCGCCCACTTGGTGATGTCGTCTTGCATGTACTTGTCAAACACAGCGGGCGTCATCACCATTGGCACTGCGCCTTGTTTGTTCCACAACTGCTTGACGTCTGGCTGGCTGGCGATTTTTGACACGGCTACGTTGAGCTTGTCCACCACGTCTTTAGGTGTGCCCTTTGGGGCCATCAGGCCCAGCCAAATGGTCGCCTCATACCCTGCCAGACCAGCCTCAGCCATGGTGGGCACGTCTGGCAAAACGTCAGAGCGCACTTTGCCGGTGGTGGCAATCGCTTTGACCTTGCCTGCCTTGATCTGCTCGGCCATGGTGGTCACCGCGTCGAACATCACCTCAACCTGCCCGCCAATCACGTCGGTGCGTGCGCCTGAGCTGCCCCGGTACGGAATATGCACCAGGTACACGCCCGCCATGCTTTTGAACAATTCACCCGCCATGTGGTACGGCGTGCCGGTGCCGGACGAGGCGTAGTTGACTTTGCCGGGCCTGGCTTTTGCCTGGGCCGTCATGTCTTTGAGATTTGAAAACCCTGCCGCCGGGTTGGCTACCAGCACCAGGTCTGAATAGTTAATGGGGGCAACGGCCACAAAGTCGCGCATCAGCTGGTACGGCTTGGTTGGCAGCAGCGTTTCGTTCACAGTTTGGGTGTTGGACATCATGAGCAGCGTGTAGCCGTCTGCTGGCGATTTGGCAACGGCGTCGGTGCCAATCACTGAGCCCGCTCCGGGCCGGTTTTCTACCACAAAGCTTTGCCCAAGTGCTTCTTGGAGCCCCTTGCCGACAAAGCGCGCGTAGTTATCTGCGGGGCCGCCCGCTGCAAACGGAACGATGATTTTGACGGGCTTGCTGGGGTAGCTTTGCGCGAAGAGCGACGTACCGAAAAACGCTGCGGTTGTTACTAAAGCGGCTACAAAAGATTTTTTAAACATGATGGGTTATTCCACTTTTCCAATTCGTTTGACCACCGCGGACATACGGGTGGCGTCGAGCTGTACATACTTTTCAAATTCAGGTGAGTCAAGATATTGCACTGGGCTGCCTGCATTCAAAATAACTTCCTTGACTTTGGCATCAAGTGCTGCGGCCTTAGCGGCTGCGCGCAAGCGCTGGGCAATCGGCTCGGGCACGCCTGCTGGTATGAACAGGCCAGACCACTGCGCGTATTCGGCGCTATAGCCTGCGTCTTTCAAACTGGGTGTATCGGGCAACGCAGCCAGCGGTGTGGTTCCCCAATGGCCCAACACCCGCAGCTTGCCCGCCTTGACTTGCTGCAATACGGTTGCTGGGCCAGACGACACAGCATCAATCTGCCCGCCTAGCAAAGCAACCACCGCCGGGCCTGCGCCGGTAAAG
>JANPDQ010000296.1:0-10490 GCA_031431575.1 Polaromonas sp. | reverse complement strand
GCAGCTGGGTGATGGCCGGGCCATTTTGCTTGGGGAGCTAGAAACGCCCAGTGGCGGCATGGAAATTCAGCTTAAAGGCGCGGGCAAAACACCCTACTCCCGCATGGGCGATGGCCGGGCGGTGCTGCGCAGCTCGATTCGTGAATATTTGTGTTCTGAAGCCATGCACGGCCTGGGCATACCGACCACACGGGCGCTGTGCCTGACGGGCTCTGACGCAAAAGTGCTTCGCGAAGAAATCGAAACCGCAGCCGTCGTCACCCGCACCGCGCCCAGCTTCATCCGTTTTGGGCATTTTGAGCACTTCAGCTACAACGACATGCACAGCGAGCTTAAAACGCTGGCCGACTTTGTCATTGACAACTTCTACCCCGCCTGCCGCGACGCAAGCAATCCCTACGCTGCGCTGCTGGAAGCCGTAAGCGCGCGCACTGCCCACATGGTGGCCGCTTGGCAAGCAGCGGGCTTTTGCCACGGCGTGATGAACACTGACAACATGAGTATTTTGGGTTTGACGATTGACTACGGCCCGTTTCAGTTTTTGGATGCGTTTGACCCCACACACGTTTGCAACCACTCAGACAACGAGGGCCGCTATGCCTACAACAAGCAGCCCAATATGGCTTACTGGAACCTGTTTTGCCTTGGCCAGTCATTGTTACCACTGATTGGGGAGCAAGAATTGGCGCTGGCGGCACTTGAGCCTTACAAAACGATTTTCCCGACGGCGCTGGAGGCCAAAATGCGCGCCAAGCTGGGCCTGCCAGACGCGCAGCCGGGCGACAAAGCACTGATTGAAGAGACCTTCAAGCTGTTGGCTGACAACAAAGTTGACTACACCATCTTTTGGCGTGCCCTGTCGGGTTTTACCCCCCAAAGTGGGCACGAGCCACTGCGCGACATGTTTTTTGACCGGCAGTCGTTCAATGCCTGGGCGCTACACTATTCAGAGCGTATTGCGCCTGTATCTGTTGCGCTACGAGCCGATTTGATGCTAAAAAGCAACCCAAAGTTCGTTTTGCGCAACCATTTGGGCGAGCAAGCCATTCGCGCTGCGAAACTTAAAGACTATTCCGTGGTCAACACCTTGCTCACACTGCTGCAGGCCCCATATGACGAGCATTCCGGTAACGACGCGTTTGCCGGTTTGCCGCCAGATTGGGCCAGCGGCATTGAGATTTCTTGCAGCTCTTAACTTTAAAGACCTATCCAATGACCGAAAAAGTACAAGGCCCGAAAGTGCAAAAAACCGATGCTGAATGGAAAGCCATATTGAAAGAAAAAGGTGCTGAAGCCGTAGCGTTTGACGTAACCCGCCACGCAGGTACCGAGCGCGCTTTTTCTGGCAAATACGAAACCGTATGGGCCGATGGCGCCTACCACTGCATGTGTTGCGGCGAGAAGTTGTTTGATTCCGTTACGAAATTTGACTCAGGCTGCGGCTGGCCCAGTTTTTCGCAAGCCAGCACGCCAGAGGCGATTACTGAGCACACGGACAACAAGTACGGCTGGAGCCGTGTTGAAACCGTGTGCACCAATTGCGGCGCACATTTGGGCCATGTGTTTAACGACGGACCATCGCCCACCGGGCTGCGTTACTGCATGAACTCTGCATCACTGGACTTTGTGCCCAAATAAGCCGTCGCCGATAATCCCAATCCATGAAGCAACTCCTAGACTTTTTTCCCATCCTGCTGTTTTTCGGCGCATTCAAGATGTACGACATCTATGTAGCCACTGCCGTCATCATGGTGGCTACCTCAGTGCAAATGCTGATTTTGCTCAAGCTTGATGGAAAGCTGCAAACCATGCACAAAGTCACGTGGGCGCTGGTGGTTGGCTTTGGTGCCCTGACCCTGGCTTTTAATGATGAGCGGTTCGTCAAGATCAAACCCACCGTGCTCTACGCCTTTACCGGGTTGGCGTTGGCCATTGGCCTGTGGGTGCTGAAGAAAAACTTTTTGAAAATGATGCTTGGTGGGCAGCTAAAAATGCCAGACAACATCTGGCGAAATTTGACGGTGATTTGGGTCAGCTACAGTTTTTTTATGGCAACGTTGAACGCATATGTTGCGTTTTTTTACACGACCGAGCAATGGGTCAATTTCAAGTTATGGGGCTACGCATTTCCGCTGGTTTTTCTGGTGGGCCAAGGCCTGTACATCGCCAAATACCTGCAAACTGACGACACGCCGATCAAACCGTAAATTGAACAGCCACCATGAACGCCCTGCCCGCCACCACTGCCGAATACACCTCTGCCATTACTGCCCGCCTGACAGAAGCCCTGTCCCCGTCGCAGCTTGAAGTGATTGATGAAAGCGCCGAGCATGCTGGCCATGTTGGTGCCAATACCGAAGGATTTGGTAGCCATGTGCGGGTGCGTATTGCCAGCCCGAAGTTCGCCGGAATCAGCCGCGTTGCCAAACATCGGCTTGTGTATGATGCAATGCAAAATTTTATCGATGATGGCCTGCACGCGTTGGCCATCGACGTCATTTGACAACGTTTGACAACGTTTGACATCGATTGAAATTGTTAAACCTTCTTTTTCGTTTTAGTTATTGGATATTCATGAACAAGCAACTTTTACTCATCGCAGCGGCCGCCGCCCTGGCCTTTGGTGCGCAAAGCGCCTTGGCGCAAAACATCGCCATCGTCAACGGCAAAGCCGTGCCTAAAACCCGGCTGGAGGCACTGGCCCAGCAAGTGGCAAAGGCAGGTCGTCCGGTCACGCCCGAAATGCAAGGCCAGCTGCGTGAAGAAGTCATTGCCCGCGAAGTTTTTATGCAAGAAGCTGAAAAGCAGGGGCTGTCGACCAGCGACGAGTACAAAATGCAAATGGAATTGGCCCGCCAAACCATTTTGATCCGCGCCTTGTTTGCCGACTACCAGCAAAAAAACAAAGTTACTGACGCTGAACTGCAAGCCGAATATGACAAGTTTGTAGCGACCAATGGCGGCAAGGAATACAAAGCCCGACATATTCTGGTCGAGAAAGAGGCCGACGCCAAAGCGCTGATCGTTGCCCTGAAAAAAGGCGGCAAGTTTGAAGAGCTGGCTAAAAAGCAATCCAAAGACGCAGGCTCAGGCGCCAACGGTGGCGACTTGGACTGGGCCAACCCAAGTAGCTACGTAGCTGAGTTCACTGAAGCCATGCTCAAGCTCAACAAAGGCCAGCTGAGCGAGACACCTGTAAAAACCCAATTCGGCTACCACGTGATTCGCGTTGACGACATCCGCACGGCAGCGCTGCCACCGTTCGCGGAGCTCAAGCCGCAAATCGCGCAGCAAATTGAGCAGCAGCGCCTGGGTGCATACCAGCAGGGACTGCGGGAAAAGGCAAAGGTTGAGTAATGAGTTGACGCGCCTTATGGCCTGAACGTAAAAAGCGGCCTGGGCCGCTTTTTTGTTGCCCCGCTGTTAGCGCTACTTAAGCACAGCCAAAGCCATCAATACGCCAATCATCACCGGCTGGTGCAACATGTACCAGCTTAAGGACCAGCGGCCCAGCCATGCTGCCGGTGCAAGGGCACGGGGAACGGACACCGTCAGCCAACTTTCGCTGCGCCTTAGCCAGAACTGCCCAGCTGCCATGCCCCACCACATGGCGCCCAGCCACGGCAGCAGCGGCACGTAGTCTTCAGTGACTGGCTTTTTGCTGATCAAACCAAGCCAATTAAAGGCTTTTTCATTAAGAAAAGAGACTTCAGCCCAATTAATATGGGCGCGAGCAGCTACTAAAGGCATAGCAATTGCCAGTGCACCCAGCGGCCACAGCCAACGCCCCCAACCGCTTGAAAACCGCACGATTATCAACATCACTGCAATGCCGTGCAGCACGCCGAAATAAATAAAGCTCTTCGGGTACATAAAGTAAGAGCCCGCAGAAACCAGCAGCGCGCAAGCGGCCACCTGCGCCCAGCGCCGCCAAAACCGTGCGTTCGTTTGCCCCTGGTGCGCAGCAATCGCCTGGCTTAAGCCCGCACAAAACACAAACAGGCTGACGATTGCCGCACGCTGCCAGGTCCAAAACGGATCAACGTAAAAGTTTTGTTTGATATAGCCAAACTGGTTCAGGTCAAAGCAAAAATGAAATGCCGTCATCCACACAATGGCAAAGCCGCGCAGGACGTCGATGCTGTCGAATCGGGTGGGCGCCGTGGGAGTCATATCAACGCAACACCGACGTGATGGCGTTGCCTTCAGCCAGGCTGCCCATCGCCATCTCAAAAAGATGCTCAGGGTCCCGGGTTGCCAAGCTGCTGTCTATTCGCAGGCCAGCGCTGCTGAGCTGCATTTGCTGCGGAAACACCATGCCGGCCACGGGCGCGGCGTCTTTTTCTTGTAGAAAGCTCGATATTTGCTCGCGCAGCACGTCTTTGTCTCTTGCAGCAAACAAAATGCAGCCGCGCGCGCCGGGCAAGTGGCACAAAATGGCGTTCGCAGGGAGTCGCTGGCGAATGAACTGCGCAATCACCATTGTTTTAACCGTTGCGCCGCCCTGCTCTGGCGCCATGTCGAAGTCTTCGTGATTCACCACTTGAATGCCGCACAGCGCGGCATGCGCCTCGCCGGCCACCACGTCTTTGAGCGTACGCCGCAGCAGCTCGATAAAGCCAGACTCGCTCCAGCAACCGGTTATGGGGTCAAGCAGCTTTTTGCGCTGGTCTCGGCTGGACTGGGTCAGCAGCGCTTTTTGGTTGTCACTCAAGGCGTTGATGCGCAGCTCAGACTCCACCATGTGCGCCATGTCGGCCAGCATTTCCAAATCTTCCGGTGAAAAAGTGCGCGGCATGGTGTCGAGCACGCAAAGCGTTCCCACGCGTAAACCCAAGGCAATTTCTAGTGGCCAGCCGCAATAAGAGCGGATGTAAGGCGGACCAAGTACCAAAGGGTTTCTAGCAAAACGAGGGTCGGCCAGTGTGTCGCGCACCTGAAAAACATCAGACTGCATGATGGCGTGGCCGCAAAACGAAATGCCGCGCGTGGTTTCGGCCACGGCCAGCCCTTGCGCCGAGCGAAACCACTGCACGTCGTCTTCAATGATGGAAATCAAAACAATCGGCACATGCATCAGGCGCTGCGCCATGCGGGTGATGCGGTCAAAGCGGTCTTCACGCGGCACATAGGCGCACATGGCCGACTGCAAGGCAGCGTTGCGCGCAGCCTCGTTGTCTGGGATGGGGGAAATCAGGTAGTCCAATCGGGTTCCGATGCGCTATTAATTAAAGAGCTGCTAGCGCCCGTATTCATTGCCGCAAAGGCCTTTTTTACGCTGAAAAAAGCCGTTTTCAAGGTCAAAGAGGCCGCGTTGCGGAAAACTTAAAATTTAGCTGGCCGTGGCTGCAAGTGTATCCATCAAGGCGGCGAAGGCGGGTTCACGGGCATTGCAATCAACCACCCGGCCCTTCCGAAACAGCGGCTTTTAAGTCCGAACTGCGCGCAGTCAATCGTTATTGAGTCCATTCGTATTATGTCGCTGACGCAACCTGATGAAGCGCGGCGGCTCTTGCCCCACTGAGCCCGGTGCGCACAAGCCGTCTTGGTAGCAGGCCAATGCCTAAACTGGCAAAAGCGCGGTGTAGTGAATCGGCTCAAAAAGGATGTCGATTGCATCGTCGGCCCAAACCAATCCGCCTTGCAAAACAATCGACATCACACCGGCTTTTCGAACAAGCGAGCCGTCTTTGCCGCGATCCAAGACGGCGGCTAAAAGGCCCGTTTGAAAATTATCAATCTGTGAGCACGGATTTCGCAGACCGGTAATTTCGACAACAGCACTCGCGCCAATCTTCAGTCTCGTGCCCGCGCTAAATGACAAAAGGTCAAGCCCACGCGTGGTGATGTTTTCTCCCATTTCCCCCGGCAAAACCTGAAAGCCGAGTCCAGCAACTTCATCAAACAGCTCCTCGTGCAGCAGGTGAACTTGCCTGAGGTTTGGCTGAGTCGGATCTTTGGCAACCCGCGACCGGTGCTTCACAGTCACCCCAAAATGGGCATCGTCGGCAAGCCTACTTGGTGCACCATTGCTGCTCACAGGGAATGCCGTCGCCATCGCCGTCCATCTTGGTACCTGGGCAATTGGCCAAGAAGTATTTGGCTTCTGCGCATGAAGTCATTTGCGAGCAAACCATACGACCGTCGCATCTGCGATTTGTTGCTGGCAGCGCTGTTGACGCGGTTGGGGCAAAAGCGTGTGCTGGGCGCTGCTCGCCTGCCGTTGGCGCTTTTTGCGCTGCTGTACCGTCGGCTGACAGTTGTAGCTTCTTTTGTCTTTCAGCATTCAACTGTTCAACTGTTGGGGGTCGCTTGGGCTGGCTGGATGGGCATGGGCTTGCCTGATAGGTAACGGTGCCGCCGATGGTGCACTTATAGATTGGAGCGGCCGCTGCGATTGAAAACGGGAACATTGAAGTTAGCAACGCAATTGCGAACACGCGCCAGGCAGACATATTGAATGTGGGCAGAAGTGGCATCACCGAAAGAATACTACGGTATCGGGTTCCGAAGGCCAAGGATCAAGCCCCGCTGCGCGGGTCGTCTCGGCGCTCGGCGTACCAAAAGTCCATTCCGTCGCGATTTTTCAAGGCTTTGGGGCCGCGCAGCGCCATCCTTGCCATAAATGCGAGCGTTTCCCGCATTGAATACGTTCGCAGTTTGCGTGCAGAGGTGGTGACGGTCTGCTTCAAAATCACAAATTTGCCTTGCCGCTTGAGCGCCCGGCTCATCACGAGTTCTTCAGCGCCGAAATACTTCTCGTCAAAGCCGCCCACGGCCGTAAAAGCATCGCGCGTACAGAACAAAAAGCAGCCCGCTGCCAAACCAAGCCATCGAAACACTCGCATGATGAACCGCAGCAATAGCCGCGCATAAGACGGCACGGGCTCATCAAATCGCATTCCCGCGCCGCCGCCGACCGCACCATTACGCATTGCTTGAACCGCACCCCTGATAACCGACGCGTTCACCACGGTGTCCGCATCAACAAAGATCAGCAGGTCTGAGTTCGCGGCTCGCGCTCCAGCGTTGCGCGTGGCAGCAATTTGGCGGTTAGTGACGCTGACAAGCACCGCACCTTTGTGTACCGCGATAGCAGCAGTCTGGTCGGTGGAGCCATCGTCCGCCACCACAATTTCATATGCCTCGCCCAATTCACGCGCCGCTGCATGCAGAGCGTCGAGTGTTTCTGCAAGGCATTGTTCCTCGTTGTAGGCGGGGACGATGAAAGAAATCATAAAAGGTTGTGTGGTTAGCGCTTGGGCAAGAGCGCCCGTGTCGTAGTTTGATCGCACTCGCATAGCCCGTGGCGATCAAAGGTATTGAGCTCGAAAGCCACACTAACAAACGACTTTGCCACCAGTCGCTTGCATTTGCGGCGACAAATTTGCAAGCGGCAGCGTGCTGAACTGCGCCTTTGAACACAGCAAAAGCCAAACATCAGAAAACTGCCAAACGTCTTTAATGGCAAACCATTGCAGCGTTGTAGTGCCGATGCCTGATATGACGGTGAACGTGGCCACTTTCACGCGGAAAACAGTTTCAAGAGAGCCCATTTCTCGACCCTTGTTCATCGAGTTGCGGTAGTGAAAAAATACAAAGACACCACAATAAATACCCCCAAAGCCAGCACAGCACTTGGCGCGCCAACTAGCCATGATGTTTGGGTTACTAGAGCTCTAGCTGAGACAATCCGTGCGAATTCTGACCCCAAATGCTGTCCCAATCGCCTTTTTCGCTCAGGTGCGAAAAAGCGTTTTTCTATAGCATAGGTCGAAATATCAGAACACTCACCCGACGTGGAGTCGAACGTATCAAGAATCGCGATTTGGCAGCATGAAATCATCATAGATGCTGCCCATAGATCTGCCGCTATTGGCCCAAATGCAAAGGTGCGGTTGAGTCGGGTTTTTTAGTCGATGACTAAAGCGCACTTGGCCGTTTTAATGGGACATTGTGAGGAATGCACCACAACATTCCTTTGTCGGTAGAGATCGCCTTGAGCAGCTTTGAGCTCGGCTCAATGATCAGCCCGACTGGAAAATCGCCTCCCAGATCGGACGTGTACTCCCAAGTGGGAGTAAGCACGGCAACGCGACGGGACAGATAGGGGTGGTCAGCGCCGATCTTCACTTGAGCGTAGACCCGGGTTGATTCAAAGCTTCGCTCGATAACCAAAGCCGCCGTAGCCGGTACCCGCTCGGTGCTGGACACGAGCATTACTGCCCGTCTGTACCAAGAAGTGGACAGGTACGCCATTGGTACACCAACAAGTATTGACACCACACCAAACGCCGCAAAACCGGTTGCGTAGTCGGCGTCAATGCGCAGTCCATAGATCAAAGCGCCAATGCCGACGATCGTCAGCAGCGACGAGCTGCTTACCGCAACCAATTGATGGCGTAAAAGTTCAGGTGGGTAGGGCATTTGCTTGCGTGCCTCCAAGTGCCAAGTCGAGTCATTAAAAAATCAACCGGTGAAGCCCTTAGTCCGGATGTAGCGATGGATGACAGAAGTCCTCCATGCCCTACCCCACCCAACGCCGTGCGTTGTGCCACAACTGCATCCACGGGCTGTGGACTGTTGCGTCCAGCGGGTTCCAGCTCATCTGGATATTGCGAAAGACGCGCTCGGGGTGCGGCATCATGGCTGTGAAGCGGCCGTCTGCCGTGGTGACTGCAGTCAACCCGCCTGGGCTGCCGTTGGGGTTGGCTGGGTAGTTGGTGGTTGCCGCGCCGTGGTTATCGGTAAAGCGCATGGCGGCGATGGCTTCGACCTCGTTGCCGCGCCCGCCGAGTGCGGGGTCGAAGTTGGCGAAGCCTTCGCCGTGCGCCACTGCAATTGGTAAGCGGCTGCCGGCCATGCCTTTAAAGAAGAGGCTGGGTGAATCTAGCACTTCTACCTGGCTCAAACGGGCTTCAAAACGTTCGCTGCGGTTAGTGGTGAAGCGTGGCCAAGCCTGGGCGCCGGGGATGATGTTGGCCAGCTCGGCGAACATTTGGCAACCGTTGCAGACGCCCAAGCCGAAGGTGTCTTTTTCAGCAAAAAAGGCTTTGAATTGGTCGGCCAGCGCCGGGTTGAAGGTGATCGACCTTGCCCAGCCGATGCCTGCGCCCAGCGTGTCGCCGTAGCTGAAGCCGCCGCAAGCCACCACGCCTTTGAAATCGGCCAGTTTGGCTCTACCGGTTTGCAGGTCGGTCATGTGAACGTCGTATGCGTCGAACCCGGCTTGGGTGAAGGCGTAGGCCATCTCGATATGGGAGTTGACGCCCTGTTCGCGCAAGATGGCAACTTTGGGTTTGGAAAGGTTTAAATAGGGGGAGCCCTGTCTTGCAGACCGCGGGTCAGTCGGAGACTGACCTTCTTCACGCTGTCCAGAAGCGCTCAAGCGCTCCTGGAGCCGCAGCGTGAAGCCCCTGCCCTCTCCCGGAAGGAGAGGGAGGAAGACGTGCAAGCCTGGGTCAGCGGGGTTCCCCACCGCCGCATGCTCCGCATCCGCGCCCGCTGGGTTGTCACGTTGCTGGCAAATCCTCCAGCTCACCGAGTCCCACACCTGGTGCAGGTCTTGCAGCTTGGCTTTGAAGACGGCTTTGGTGTCGCGCCAGACTTGTACTTCGCCTTTGCCGACCGTCAGTTGTGAGTGTTCAGGCCGGGTTTTACCGATGAAGTGGCTGAACTTGCTCAAACCATGTTCGCGCAGCGTTTGCATCACCTCATTGCGTACGGCGGTGTTGACTTGAATCACCACGCCCAGCTCTTCATTGAACAGCGCCTTGAGCGTCAATTCTTCGCGCCGCACGCCGACCTGGCCTGCCCAGTTTTTGCTGTCGCCCACGTCCATACGGCTGTCGTTGATTCCGTCACCTTCGACCAGCAGTATGTCGATGTTCAATGCAACGCCGACGTTGCCAGCAAACGCCATTTCACACACGCAGGCCAGCAAACCGCCATCGCTGCGGTCGTGGTAAGCCATGATTTGATTTTTGGCGCGCAGCGTGTTGATGGCGTTGACCAGATTCACCAGGTCTTTCGGGTCATCAAGATCAGGCACGTAGCCGCCTTCAAGATGCAGGGTTTGCGCCAAGATACTGCCGCCCATGCGCTTTTGGCCTTTGCCCAGGTCGATCAAAATCAGCGTGGTATCAGCCTCGTCGCGGTTGAGCTGTGGGGTGAGTGTGCCGCGCACGTCAGCCAAAGAGGCAAAGGCAGTGACGATGAGCGACACAGGGGATGTCACCTTTTTACTTTCGTCGCCATCCTTCCACGTGGTGCGCATCGACAGTGAATCTTTGCCGACGGGAATCGATATGCCCAGCGCGGGGCACAGCTCCATTCCCACGGCTTTCACAGTTTCAAACAGCGCGGCGTCTTGCCCCGGCTCGCCGCAAGCGGCCATCCAATTGGCCGACAGCTTGACGCGCGGCAACTCCATCGGCGCGGCCAGCAGATTGGTGATGGCTTCAGCCACGGCCATGCGGCCAGATGCAGCG